>JAHDSB010000178.1 GCA_018433015.1 Clostridia bacterium
GTTTTAGATGAAGATATGAGTAAGGAAGTTATCGGGGTTGATATAGAAGATGCTATCAGAATGAATGCTGCTTGTATGGCTGTCCAAGTATTTATCGGATCATCCGGCCAGTGTAAGTCCATAGAAAACTTGGTGCACACCGTTGATGCAGGGAATCGGTATGGTATACCCGTGTTAGGAGTAGTTGCTGTTGGCAAGGAAATGGAAAGAACAACGAAATATTTTCTTTTAGCCACTAGAATAGTAGCGGAATTGGGGGCACAGATTATTAAGACTTATTATTGTGAAGATTTTGAGAAGATAACAGCAGCATGTCCTGTTCCCCTTGTCATAGCGGGAGGTAAGAAAATACCTGAGGGGGAAGCTTTAGATATGGCTTACCGAGCTATCCAGGAAGGAGCGGCGGGAGTTGATATGGGAAGAAATGTATTTCAAGCTGATAATCCCCAGGCCATGGTGAAAGCTATAAAAGGCGTAGTCCATGAGGGCTTAAAACCTAAAGAGGCTCTGGACCTTTATAATTCCTTAAAAGAAGGTAATTAAAAGAGATTTACTATCATTAAGAATTACTAAGAAAAATTTAGGGGAGGGAAATAGCATGGCAGAATTTCTACATGTAGGTGTACCTACGAAAACAGAACAGCCTAAGGAAACATATGTGGATGATTTAAAGGTGTATATAACTAATCCTGAGGACCATGAATTTAAATATGAATACTTACGTTTTGCCCAAGACACTCCATTACCCCAAATTATGCAGGAACAGATTCATTTAGCATATCGGGTTGATAATTTAGAGAAATATCTTAAAGAAGGGGAAGTAATTGTGGAGCCTTTCCAGGCCGATGAAAATATGCGCATTGCATTTCTTATTAAAGATGGCATAATTTTTGAACTGATGGAAGTAAAATAAAATGGGGTAGTTACCAGGTAGAGAGAAAATAACTTTTGCCAGGGGGAACCGGAAGGTTCCCTTTTTGCATAGGAACAGGAATTATAGAAAAGGCGACGAAGTAATTTCATTATTAGTTCTGCAAAATTAGCAGCCGGCAAAGGTGGATAGTTATATGTCAAAATTGAGTAATTTACGAGATTTTGCTCAACAAGCAGCAGAAGCCATAGCATCTGTAATTGATATCGAGGTAACTATCATAGATGATGAATTGATCAGGATAGTGGGGACGGGAGGTTATCGGGATAAGATAGGGCAGGTCTTACCGGCAGGGTCTGTGTCCCATAAGATAATTGAGAAGGGAAAAATGATTTATGTGGATACACCGCGCAAAAGTCCCATCTGTACGGATTGTTCATTAAAGAATGAATGTGATGAGTATGCAGAATTGTGTTATCCTATCAAATTTGAGGGTAAGACTATTGCTAACTTAGGATTGATTGCTTTCAATGAAAAGCAGAAACGGGCTTTGATCGATAATAGGGAATTTTTGAGTGATTTCTTAGATAAGATGGCAGTTTTGATTTCCAGCAAAGTTTCGGATTATGGAAAGACAGCGGTAATTACTAGTCTTAAAAATCAACTGGAAGCTATAATTGATAATATAGATGAGGGTATTATAGCAGCACAAGAAGGAGCCATAAGCTATATAAATGCTAAAGCATGTGAGTATTTTGCAGAGGATATTGGAATAGGTACAAGGTTAGAAGATGTAATCCTTGATACATCCTTTATAGATAATATTAATAACGGACAGACCTATCATCAGCATATTTATACCCACGGGAGAGAAAAGTTTGCTGTTAATGCCCTATCCTTAGGTAATAAATTAACCCTAGATAGTGCTGATAAGAATGAAGAAGTTGTTTTACTAATTATTCGCAAAATCAAAGAGATTCAAAATACCGAATATAGTATTAGAAGAAAGCTTTTTAATAAGGGACATGTGGCTAAGTGGACCTTTGGAGATCTAGTGTATAAAAGTCAAATATTTCAGCAGGTTATAGAAGAAGCCAAGGGATATGCCGTTACAGATTCTACGGTACTAATTATTGGTGCTAGCGGTACAGGGAAGGAAATGTTTGCTCAAAGCATACATAATGCCAGTAAAAGAAAGAAAGGACCTTTTGTAGCTATAAATTGTGCAGCCTTACCGGAAAACTTATTGGAAAGTGAGCTCTTCGGTTATGCACCGGGAGCTTTTACAGGAGCCAGTAAAGACGGCAAACAGGGTTTGTTTGAATTAGCCCATAAAGGAACCATCTTTTTGGATGAAATTGGGGATATGCACTTATATCTACAATCCAGGCTCTTACGAGTACTGGAGCAAAAAGAGGTTATGCGCATAGGTGATGAAAGAGTTATTCCTGTAGATGTAAGGATTATTGCCGCAACAAATAAAAACTTGCAAGAGTGTGTTAAAAGACAAGAATTTAGACAAGATCTTTACTACCGCTTGAATATTCTTAGAGTTTCCCTCCCTTCCCTAAAAGCAAGGGAGGAAGATATTCCTATACTGGCAGAATATTTTATTAAGCATTTTGCCAGGAAATATAGTATTAAATCTTTTAAATTAGATCAGCAAATCTTCACTTTGCTTCTTCAATATGAGTGGCCCGGTAATGCTAGAGAACTTAGGGCGTTAATGGAAAGACTTGTTGTTTTAAGCAGTATAAAAGAAATCTCCCCTAGTTTGATAAGGAAAATTATTTATGAAAATGATACCCAGCAAAGCCAGCAAGAAACTTCGTTGAATCTACAGTTAAAGCTTACAGGTTCTTTCTACAATATTGAAAAGCAATTAATTAATGCCACGTTGGATTATACACAACATGATATAAATAAGACTTCAGAATTATTAGGTTTAAGTAAGAGTACAATTTGGCGAAGATTAAAAATGTCAAAATGAAATAGATTAATTTCAATTTGAAATAATCAGGGTTATATACAAACCCTGATTATTTATTTTTAGCTAAAGGGAAAGGGAAACTTTCCCTTGGGAGCAAGGGTTGTGGTTGTAGTGAGCTTTTAATAAGGAAAAAACGTACCTTGGCATAAGTTTTGCTATAAATATTTAGGAAAGCAGGAGTTGGCTAATAAGAGAAGAGGTGATGAGATTGTAAGTGGTTAGCTAGGATTTCAATAAAATAAAACAAGGAGGCATATTAATGAATTCCACACTGGTTATTATAGCTCTAATTATTAGTATTTCTCTGTTGGTATTCTTAACAGTAAAAGTAAAGCTTCATCCTTTCTTTGCTCTTATTTTTGCATCATTTGCCTTTGGTTTGGTTTCACAAATGTCTTTTACGGAATTATTAGATGCTTTTAGCAGTGGATTAGGGGGGACGGTGGCAGGTATAGGAATAGTAATCGCCTTAGGAACAGTTACAGGGGCACTTTTGGAAAAATGCGGTGCTGCTGAATCTATGGCTAAAGCTGTTTTACGCATAACAGGTGAGAAATATGCTCCCTTAGGTTTGGCTATCACAGGTTATTTCGTCTCAATTCCTGTCTTTTGTGATTCAGCCTTCGTTATATTATCCAGTTTGGCTAAGAGACTGAGTAGGGACACTAACATGAGTATGGCCACCATGGCCGTAGCCTTAGCTATGGGCTTACATACTACTCACATGTTGGTACCTCCCACGCCCGGGCCCTTGGCGGTAGCAGGTATATTGGGTGCAGATTTAGGAATGGTCATTGTTGCCGGTACTTTAATTTCTATTCCTGTATTGCTGGTAGGATATTTAGTCGCTACTAAATATGCTTCTAAATTCGTATATTTTCCCAAAATAGAGGAAATTACGGAAGATTCGGAGTTGGAAAAGAGTTATCCTAGTGCCATGGCAGCTTTTTTACCGATAATTTTACCAGTATTATTAATTGTACTAAAAACAGTAGTGGACTTTGCTATAGCTCCTACAACATCTAATATATTCTTTGATATAATAAGATTTCTTGGTACACCCATGATTGCGCTTTTAGTTGGCTTATTATTTGCTCTGAAAACATATTTGCAAGTAAACCGAGATAAGACAGTTTATTCCTTTGATGGTGAGTTTGGGGAAGCCCTGAAAGTTGCCGGACAAATTGTGTTAATAGTAGGTGCGGGTGGAGCCTTCGGTTCCGTGTTGAGGGCTTCAACCCTAAAAGATATTCTATTGGAGTTTTTTGCAGGAATGAATATCGGGATATTAGCTCCCTTCTTTATCGGCATGATTTTTCGCACAGCCATTGGGTCAGGTACTGTAGCCATGATTACGGCTGCTACCATGTTGGCCCCTATGTTAGATGCCTTTGGCTTTGTAGGACCTATGGGACTTTTAGTAGCTATGCTGGCGTGCGCTTCCGGGGCATTTATGGTGTTCCATGGTAATGATGATTACTTTTGGGTAGTAACATCTGCCTCAGAAATGGACCCTTCCGTGGCATATAAGGTCTTGCCTCTAGCCAGTGTGGCCCAGTCTTTAACAGCATTATTGATGGCCTTCATCCTTAAAATGATAGTGTTGTAATTATACTTTTTTTTGTAGAAAATATTAAAAAAGGAGTGTTTGATATGTTAATGAAAAATGCATTACCTACTCCCAGCTTTTTAGTAGATTTAGATAAGCTGGAGCAAAATATCCGGGAGATGGGGGAGTTGTGCAAGGCTAATGGCAAGGAATTATGGCCCATGGTTAAAACCCATAAGAGTTCCCAAATTGCTAAAATGCAAGGGCAGGCAGGAGCACAAGGCTATTTAGTGGGTACAATTGATGAAGCAGAAATGCTTGTAGAGCAAGGATTTAAAGAGCTCATGTTTGCTTATCCTGTTACTGCCTCGGAAAATATTGCTCGAGTGAGAGAGCTGGCGAAAAAAGCCCATGTAATTGTTAGTTTTGATGGGGTAGAAGGGGCCAAATTGTGTAATGAAATGTTTGCCCTAGCAGATCTTAAGGTAGATTATTTAATTACTATTGATTGTGGTTTGCATCGCTTGGGAGTGCAACCGGAAAAAGCTGCTGTTCTAGCTCAAGAGCTAAAGAAATTAAGCCACTTACAATTAAAAGGAATAGCATCTCATCCTGGGCATGTTTATGGAGCAAGCAATCTAGATGAAGTGAAAAAAGTAGCAGCAGAGGAAATAAAAGCACTGGGAGTAGCTAAAGAAGTGCTTGTTAAAGAAGGTTTTGCAGTAGAGATAATCGCCACCGGCAGTACTCCTACTGCTCCTTTGGCAGCCCAAGATAAAAATATTACAGCTTTGCGGCCTGGCAATTATGTGTTTTATGATGTGCTGCAAATGGCTATGGGAGTTGTACCCGAAGAGAGATGTTCTTTGACTGTCTTGGCTACGGTAATCTCCCATACCCGGGAAGATCTTTATATAATGGATGCGGGCAGTAAATGCTTTGGGTTGGATAAGGGTGCCCATGGTATTTCCTTAGCACAAGGTTTCGGTATGGTAAAGGGTCACCCTGAGTTAATAGTAGAGGGCTTATCGGAAGAAGTAGGTAAATTAAAAGTAACAGGACCCACTTCTTTAAAAGTAGGGGATAAAGTAGAAGTGATTCCCAATCATGCTTGTTCCTCAGCTAACATGACTAATTATTTGCTGGGCTGTAGAAATGATGTGGTTGAAGAAGTTATCTATGTAGATGCCCGAGGAGGTTCTTATAGAAAGCCACCAGTGTTATAAGCAATTTAATAAAGATAATTAAAATTAAAATAAATTAAAGAAAAATTTAAA
>JAHDSB010000022.1 GCA_018433015.1 Clostridia bacterium
CTATTCTCTGATTGGAAAAGAGCATTTATAACTTAACCAAATGTCGAAATATGGAGACATAATCTAGTTAAAAATTAAGCATAATCTTTTAGAAAATATAAGATGAGAAAACCATTTACACAAAATTATCTATACTCCCAATTAAAATGAAATAAAAAAACCTGCGAAAGTATTTAGCTTTCTGCAGGTTTTGCCTATTATAGATTAGAAACTGTTATCTCTTCATCAATCACTTTAGCTATTTTTTTAAAAGTCCCCTCGTGTTTCGATACCTTATACCTTTGTTCATCAATTTCTGATTTTCCAATTTCATTAGAATGTTCGATAGCCCTTACAACTTGATATATCTCATTCTGACGTTTCTCCATAACTATTTGTCGTTCTTCAAGCCTGTCCACTCTTATTTCCAATCTATCTACTCTTCCATCTAGTTTATCTACTTTTCCATCTAGTTTGACTATTTTTCCGTCTAATTCATCTATTCTTCCATCTAGTTTGACTATTTTTCCGTCTAATTCATCTATTCTTCCATCTAGTTTGACTATTTTTCCATCTAATTCATCTATTCTTCCATTTACTTCTTCAAACTTAGTATTAAGCATCTTTAATTCTTTTAATATTAAGCTTTGAAAATCTTCACTATTCATAATTTTAACTTCCTTATTTTCAGCATTTTTTATAATTATAGCACAGATATACTAAATAAAAAGTGAAAAAAATATAAAGAAAAAGACCCTGGCAGGGTCTTTGAATCTTACTATTTATATTTTACTGCTGTACCGTATACTAAAATTTCAGCGGCTCCCTGTACTATTGCACTTGTAGAAAAGCGGACATTAACGACAGCATCTGCCCCAAGATTTTGAGCTTGTTCTATCATGCGTTTCATAGCTACTTCTCTAGCTTCTTCTAACATTTGAGTATAACCTTTTAGCTCTCCTCCAACGATGGTCTTTAAACCGCTCATAATGTCTTTCCCCACATGTTTTGATTGTATCATGGATCCCTGCACAATACCTAATACTTCGAACTCCTTATCCGGTATTGTATTTGTGTTTACAATAAGCATAATTAATTCCCCCAATTAATATTAATCAACTTTTTCATATTATACTCTTCATTATGTTTCCCTGCAAACTTCTCCTGTAAACTCTTAATATATTACAGGGTTTCTTTCATCCAATCAACTAAACTCTTATTACATTCACTACGAATATCTTCTACTTCAGCAACTCCCCGAATTTCACCACCCTTAACTCCAATAACAGAATCTAGCAGAGGTTCTATTTCAGATACTTCATGGGTTGTCATTATCAAGGTCTGCTTACCAATATCAACATAAGATAAAAGACCTTTAATAATAGATTCTCTAACTATAGGGTCTAAACCTGATAGAGGTTCATCCATGAGAAGCAGAGGAACATTTCTAGCTAAAGTAAGTACAATTTTAAGTCTACCTCTATTCCCTTTTGATAATTCCTTAACACGTTTTTGGGATTCTAATTCCATAAAAGCAAGAATTTCCCTACTCTTTTCCAGATCAAAATCTTGATACATAGCGTGATAATACTTAATCATATCTTCAACTGTAAAGAAGGAATAAAATATATCCATTTCTGATAAGTATGCCACCTCACTACTTATCCGTCTATCGACAGCCCTATTATTAACAGAAACTTTTCCTGATGTAGGCAAAATTAAACCAGACATCAGTTTAAGCATCGTTGTTTTTCCGCTACCGTTAGGACCAATTAGGCCTACAATCTTTCCCCGGGAAATTTGTATCGATACATTTTTGAGAGCAGGTGTTCTATAATATTTTTTTGTAACCTTATCAAACGTTACTATCGTTTCTGTCATTTTATTTTCCTCCTTTTGTAACTACACTTGGCTCTAAATACTCTTTTACACCCCGTACTATTTCCTCAGGAGTAAAACCCATTTCTTGCATATCTTTAATAAACAGAGAAACATATTGGGTTTTTAGCTCATTTCTAAGTGTCTCTTTCTTAGTGTCATCATCTATAACAAAGGAACCCTGGCCTCTTCTGGTTTCTATTACAAACTGTCGCTCCAGTTCCTGGTAGGCTCTCTGCACAGTATTAGGATTAACTCCTAGCTTAATAGCCATATCACGTACAGAAGGAAGCTTTTCTCCTCCTTGAATATCATTTCTTACTATCATCCTACATACTTTCTCTACTATCTGCTGGTAGATAGGCTGTGAAGAATTAAATTTTTCCATCATCACTCACACCTCAATTCTATGATCCAATAACCAGCTGGAGATAAAGAATAATATAGCTATAATAAAGGCCAGCAATAACACTTTCCCTGTTTGAAAGGAACACGATAAGTCCATCATTTTGGAAGTCATCTCGGAACTCATAGAAAATAAAGGAATATTAAAACTTCCCCACTGTGTTAATGTTTCATACCAAGATGAAAATTTGATAAATGCTGCAGCTTTGGAGATAACTACCAAGAATATAACTCCTAATAACCACAGACCTTTTTTAATGTAACGCTTTAGTGCAATAAGCATTATAAAAATAAACATTAACCAAACAGTCCAATAAATACTTATTGCTACTATTGCAATTCCCAGTAAAATCCAATTACCATAAATTCCACCCCAGTACAGTGTTCCTATGCTATCTAATAATAATTTTCCATTAAATGTTATACCATCAATTGTCAAACTTTGAGCATTACTAATATCTAACCCTGCCCCTAAAACAAATAAAGAGGTAAAACAGTACGAAAAAATAACTGCTATTATGGCTGCTACTAATTTAGCAGATAAAAGCTGCCATCCCGGTTGAGGTAAATGCAGCCAAATTTGGGCTGTATGCTTCCATTCTTTATTAATACTATTAAGAAATATTAAAGGAAGATAAAACACATGAATAAAAGTTACAAGTACAGCAATTACTATACTAATAGGTTCTGTAGATTGATACGACATATAAATGTTCAATAACCCTGCCCCTAAGAGCAAAACTAACCCCCAAAATATGAAATTTTTGTTCATACGCACTTCTTTATTAAGCAACATTAACCATGCTTTCATTAAACATCCTCCTCATAAATGTCCCCTTGTATTAGTGTACTATCTACATAGTACACTAATACAAGGGGACTGTCAAGTTCTTTTCCCATAAAGCAAAGCTTCGTAAGATAAAAATAAAGAGTTAGAATTTCTGTGGATTTCCTAACTCTTTACATAACTTACAGGTTTCTAAGATTTATTCATAATCTTAAGCTATTCTTAAATATTCTCTCCATAGCTTAGAATTCTCTTATAAAGCTCATCTCGCTTATCATTAATAGTATTAAAATCCATAGCTTTCACATAACATTTCTCTAATTCCGTACGTGTGGCTTTAACTTGTGCTAATTTTTGCAAAGCACGCTTGTGATTTTCTGCAAAACGCTCTTTAGCATTAGCAATTTCATCTTTATATAGATCTATTTTATCTGCATTAACAAACTTGTTAAAATTTATTTCTTCAAATACTTTTATGTTTGGTAAATATCCAGGACTATATTTTAAATATTCATTGATCCTTAGCACAGCTGTACTAAGGGCAGGCCAATAGATAAGTTCTAGCTTATCATGATTTAAAGGACAATAATATCCTTCTCCATCAAGGCCTAAAGATATTCCCCCATTCAATAGAGCTTCCATAACCTTACCTTTACCAGTACCCGGATCACCTTTAATAGCTATTACTTTGTGGACATCTTGCAAAATAGAATCAAAAAAGTGCACAAGACCCTCAGGTGTATTAGCACTAGCAAAACCTTGACGTAAAGTAGGATACTTAATAAATTGAGGTACTACATCTTTGAAAATTTTATTTTTTAGTTTATAGGTAATCTCGTTAATTTTAGCTAAATCTATACTGTTTGAATAGTAACTAGCCCACTCATCACGAGCAACTTTAGCTTCTTTGAGATTACTATACGCTATTTTGTATAGCCTTGAAGCACGGTTACTTAACAAGATTATTCTTTCTTTACTTTCCAATAATTTTGTTTGATTCCAATAATTTCCAAGATTTATTATCTCATCAATTATTCCCGGGTTCTTAGGATCGACCATATGTAGTGTTGTAATAAACTTCTAAAATTATCAAATTATTGTTGAGGGGATTCTTGCCCTAATCTTCAATTCAGCGGGAAATACCTCAACTTCTTCTATTAAAGTGTTAATTATTATTTTTTTATTACTTATATCTAGATTTCTTAACTTATTCAAAATATTCTTAAGGACGTTATCTTGAAACCATGGCGTATCGTTTATATACGTTTTATATCCAATATCCAGTACGACTTTCTTTGAATTTAATTCTTTTTCTCTCTTACTAATTACCTTCATCCTTTTTTCCAATTCTTCCTCAGTAATAAAATCTTTTAAATAAAGAGTTATAGCCTTGTCTTTTTCTATTTTTATTTTTTTCAATTCTTCTGTAATTTCCTGTAATCTTTCTGTCAATTTATCTTGCATACCGACTTCGGGTCCCCACATTCTCTTAAATTCTGGGGGATTATTAAGCCATTTTACTACTTTATTCCAAACAGATTCCTCCAGATCATCGGCTCTTATATATTTAAGACAGCATTTCTCCTTACCTAATAACCCTGGTGAACGTGCCGAGCACACATAGTAGCGATATTTTTTTCCCATATGATTTGTGGTGATATTTCCGTGTAGCGTGCTACCACACAACCCACATCGCAAAAGTCCACTAAGGAGATATTTATTGTTGCTATATTTTTTTGTATTCTTATTTTTGGCTAATATTTTTTGTGCTTTTTTCCAATAAATTTTATCTATCACATGAGGAACAGTAACAGGCATCCACTCAATTTTCGGTTTTTCCTTTCTTTTAACTTTTTCCTCTTGTTTCTTATATTTATTAAATTTAGTTTCTTTTGTATCATACCTTCTAATATAGATAATTCCTTGATAGGCCGTATTGTTCAATATTCTTTTAACCGTTGTTTTATACCAAAGTTTACCCCGCGGACTGGGTATACCTCTTTCATTTAATCTATTAGCGATAGCATAGGGCCCTAACTCTTCCTCCACCACCCATCTGTACATTCTCTTTATAACTTCTGCTTCTTTTTTATTAACAACTAATGTATCCGTTTCTTTGTCAAAGTCATAGCCATAAAGATTAGGACTGTGAGTAAGCTTCCCTTGAGCAGCTTTAGCTCTTTTTCCTAATTCACTTCTCAATTGAAACCGAGCTCTTTCATATTCATCTACAGCAGACATTATTGTTAAGTGAAATCTACCTTCAGGGCTATCTTCATATGTGTTTTTTACAAACACTAAAGAACATTTACACTTTTTTATCTGATCTGTAATGATAAGTTGATGAGATGTATTTCTTGATAATCTGCTAGAATCTAGACAGATAAAATAAGAAACATCTTCAGCACGTAATCGTGCAAAAGCATCCATTAAACCCGGTCTTTCTAAAATAGAACCCGATATTCCTTCATCACTAAAAACTTCGATTTCTTCACACCCCAAGTCCCTAGCTTTATTAAAACATTCATCTTTCTGGGCTTGGATAGAAAAACCTTTCTCCACCTGTTCGTCCGTTGACACCCTGATGTATATAATGGCTTTTTTCATTTCTCACGTCTCCCCTGTATTTAGCAATCACGTGCTGCAGTGCTTTAATATAAGATTCTCTCCTTTCATCTTCATTGCCAACCAAAATAACTGATACATGAAAAGGTGATTTATTGCTCATTTCTTTTCCCCCCGATAAAGCTGCCCTTCATAATACATATATATGAAAGAGCTTCCTGTACACTTTCCTTAGTATTTAATTTTTTCTTCATTAAACTGCCCCATTTATCATAAATATGAATAGCATACAATTAGCAAAGAGGGTTAAGTTATGAAGAAAAAACGTAAATACATACTGTTAATGTTATTTATTTTGGCCTTTTCTATTATAAACATTAAATATTTTCAAGAATTAATCCCCACATATAAAGATCGGAACCGTTGGGAAAAAACAGGTAAAATTATTTGGGAAGTGCCAACTTCTCATAAATTAATAGCCCTTACTTTCGATGATGGTCCTAGCCCCACTTTTACCCCACAAATTATAGATTTATTAAAAAGATATAAGGCCAAAGCTACGTTTTTTGTTACAGGAAAACAGGCGGAGAAATTTCCACATATAGTAAAAGCAACAGCAAGTCAAGGACATTCCATAGGAAACCATATGTATCAACACCAATTAATAAGTAAGCTTTCTCTGCAAGCACTAATTGATGATTTAAGCCATGCTCATAAAGTAATCATGGACACAACGGGTACTGAGCCTCATTTTTTCCGCCCTCCTGATGGATACTATGATGAAACGATAGTAAAAGCTGCGGAAGCTTTAAAGTATCAGGTGGTTATCTGGACTTGGACCCAAGACACCAGGGACTGGTCCGGTATCTCCGGTGCTGAAATAGCCGATAAAGTCATCACTAATGCTAAACCCGGGGACATCATTCTCCTTCACGATCAGGGAGGAGATCGCAGCAATACTGTAGAAGCTTTAGAATTGCTCTTACCTGCTCTTACAGAGGAGGGGTATAACTTCGTTACCTTAGATGAATTAGTTAAAGTAAAATAAGAAAACTTAGAAAAACTGTATATTGAATTTATTGACTTCAAAAAAATATAAATGAATTAATTGAATAAATATGAACATATAAATAAGTCCTGCGATGAGTAAATACATCGCAGGACTTTTCATAATATAGTAGCCCTTTATTTTTCGGGTAAAATCACCTATTTTTTGATTGGTTCAAATCTTCCGGTAAAGAATCTTAGCACAGGTGGTTCATAAACCCATTTTAAACCTTTAACCGTATCCCTCTGCTTGTAAACATTAATAATGGATTCAGCCACATAATCTAAATGGGCATATGTATAAACTCTTCTAGGAATTGTTAGACGAACTAATTCCAATTTAGGATAATGGTTTTTTCCTTCTTTATCTCTACCGGCAGAAACTATACCCCTTTCCATAGTTCTAACCCCGGAATCTACATATATTTCAGCTGCTAAAGCTTGGGCAGGAAATTCGTCCTGTGTTAAATGGGGTAAGAAAGCCTGGGCATCTAAGAATACGGCATGACCACCTACAGGTTTAACAATGGGAACACCTGCCTCTGAAAGTTGTTCACCTAAATAAGCCACTTGTTCAACTCTGTGCTTGATATAATTATAATCCATAGCTTCTCTTAAACCTATAGCCATGGCTTCCATATCTCTTCCGGCCATACCACCGTAACTAGGCATTCCTTCAAAAACTACTACTATACTCTTAGCTTTTTGGAATAGTTCCTCATCATTCATCGCTAAAAATCCCCCGATATTAACTATGCAATCTTTTTTACCACTCATGGTACAACCATCGGCATAAGAGAACATTTCATGAATAATCTCTTTAATCGATTTATTTTCATAACCTTTTTCCCTATCCTTGATAAAGAAAGCATTTTCTACACATCTAGTAGCATCAAACATGACTCTAATTCCATGGTTTTTAGCTAGAGCATTCACTTCCCTCAAGTTTGCCATACTAACAGGTTGGCCTCCGGCTAAGTTTACTGTTACACCCACGCAAATATAAGGGATCTTATCGGCACCAACTTTTTTAATAAGTGCTTCAAATTTGTTTAAATCCACATTTCCTTTAAATATGATATCATCACGATCAGGTTCATGGGCCTCATCGATAATAACATCTACGAAGGTACCACCATTCATTTCTTGGTGGGCTCTTGTGGTAGTAAAATACATATTACCTGGTATATAGGTTCCTGGTTTAACTAAGATACGAGATAGTAGGTTTTCTGCGCCTCTCCCCTGGTGTGTAGGTACTAAATGTTTAAAACCAAACAATTCTTGTACAGTTTCTTCTAAATGATACCAGTTTCTACTACCAGCGTACGCTTCATCCCCCACCATAATACCTGCCCACTGTTTATCACTCATAGCATTTGTACCACTATCTGTTAATAAGTCAATATATACTTCTTCGGACTTAATCAAGAAAGTATTGTAACCGGCATTCTCTATAGCCTGTTCTCTTCCCTTCCTGTCCAGCATCTGTAAAGGTTCCACTGATTTGATTTTAAAAGGTTCTGCCATGTACTTCTTCTTCATTATTAAATCCTCCCTTAGTATGTTTTATTTTAAGGTACCTAAGGTACCCCATTAACGAATTAGAAGCCTATATAAAAACCTGCTATTAAAATAACAAATGAAACAGGAACAAATATATATTTCATTAGAGGTATAAACCATGTTCCTAACGGTTTTGCAGCGCCCTTATTGATTTCCTCCAGGGATTTGTCCGCTCCATGAACCCAATAAAATAACACGGCTATCAAAACTGCTGATAAAGGCAGAAGCAGAATAGAAAATAAATCAGCAAAGGTACCGAAGCGTGCCATACTTGTATCTAATGAAATTCCTACAACAAATGCTATTGAAGCTACTAAAAATGTGGCTTTACTTCTTTTAATATTTAATTTGTGAATCATACCTTCAACGGGACCTTCTATCATGTGAATAGCTGAGCTTAAAGCTGCGAAGAAAACAATTAAGAAAAATAGAATTGCAAAGATTCTACCACCTGGCATATTCAAGAATACTTGGGGTAGTGTAATAAAGAGTAGGGGTGCTCCTGCTCCGGGATCTAAGCCAAAAGCAAAAACAGCCGGAATGATTGCTAAAGCGGCCATCATAGAAGCCAAGATATCAAATGTTGCCGTTTTCCTCGAAGCGTCAGGAATATCTTCATGGGGTTTTAAATAGCTGCCATAAGCAACGTTCCCCGAACCTAAAGATAATGTAAAATAAGACATCCCTAGAGCTGTAATCCAAGTTACAGGGTCTAGTAAGTGTTCCCATTTAGGAATAAATAAGAATTTCACACCTTCAATAGCTCCTGGTAAGGTCAAAGAGCGAATTACTATAATAAACATGGTTACATAAAAAATCGGCATCATTATTTTGCAAAATCTTTCAATGCCTTTTTGTATTCCAAACATTACAACAACTACAATAGTAATTATTGATAAAGCATGCCAGGGGATTGTTGCAGCAGTACCAGCATAAGAATCAAAATACTGGGTAATTTCAGGTGTAAACATTTTCCCTGATACTGCTAAATACAGATAATGAAGGAGCCAGCTCTGTACAATAGCGTAGAATGTCAGGACGCCTGTAACAGCAACAGCCGTATATATAGCTGCAACCGTCCCTAACCTTTTTTTACCTTTAGCCTCTAAAAGACTTTCTAAAGCACCTACTGTACCATGCCTTGTAAGTCTGCCTAGAGAGTATTCCCCCATTAAGCCAAAAATTGAGAAACCAAATAAAAATAACAAGTAAGGTATTAAGAAAGCAGCTCCACCACAGGATCCTAACCGCCACGGAAACATCCAGATGTTAGCCATGCCCATAGCGGCCCCCACAGAAGCCAAAATAAAGCCCCATTTAGAAAAGGTTTCCCTTGGTTCCAATTGTGGTGAGTTCTTATTAACGGCCAACTCTCGTTCTCCCATATGCAACCTCCTAATAAATAATCCCTACTAAAGAAACTAAAGAATTATCTACAGACCCTCCTTCCACTTATGCTTTTATGCTTCACTTATCTATACAAGCAAATTCCATGCCGGAAATTAAATAATGCCAAAAAACCTAGCAATACAGGCTTTTGGCATTATTCAAAATATTAGTTTGTAAATTTTATTTACAATACTTGTATAATCTTTTTACAAATGTAAATGTTTTTAACATAAGCGTGATCTTTCTCTTCATATCATGAATAATTCAATATATTGAATTATTATTATTTGTATAATTTTCTGTAATTTTATATTTTCTGATCTTATTTATCACAGTTGTATGGGATATACCCAGGGCTTTGGCTATGTCTCTTGATGAGTTGCACTTTTTACATGCTTCTTTAAGATACTGTAGCTCTAATTCTTGCACTATCAAAGGCAAATCGATGGGTAATTCTTTATTTCCCAATAATAAAGGATTATTGGCCACTCTTTCTTGGTTCTTGGAAGTATTTTTTTTATGAATCATTAAATGTTCTATATCGATTTTATCTTTTGCTAATATAACTGCCCTTTCTATAACATTTTGTAATTCTCGTACATTTCCGGGCCACTCATAGGATATAATTTCTTTTAAAGCTTCTTCCGTTAAATAAATATTATCCTTATTCATTTCTTTTGTTAATTTTTTCACAAAATAATTAATAAATATAGGTATATCCTCTTTTCGCTCCCGCAAGGGGGGTATAATAATGGGAATTACATTCAATCTATAATACAAATCATCGCGGAAAGTCCCTTCCTCAATCATATTCTCTAAATCTTTATTAGTTGCTGAAATTATCCGTACATCTATGGGTATTTCTCTTTTATCTCCTAGGCGCCTAATTCTTTGATCTTGTATGGCACGTAATATCTTAGCTTGCAAATGAGTAGATAAATCACCAATTTCGTCCAGGAACAAAGTACCATGGGTGGCTAGTTCAAATAGGCCTTGTTTACCCGAAGAATCTGCACCTGTAAAGGCTCCCTTCTCATAACCAAAAAACTCACTTTCTAATAAAGAATCCGGTACTGCTGCACAGTTTATTGCTACAAAAGGATAATTTCTTCTAGTACTGCTCATATGAATAGCTCGTGCAAAAAGCTCTTTTCCCGTACCACTTTCACCCCGCAGCATTATGCTGGAGTTACTTTTTGCCACCGATTTAGCTAGAGAAACTGAATTCTTAAACATTTGGCTTTCCCCAATAATATCATCAAAAGTAACCATGGAAGGGCGGGAGATGGACTGCAACAAGCGCCTTACTTCTTCTACTTCTTTAAAAATAATAATAGATCCTGTTTTAACGCCTAATTCATTTTTTATAACTCTAATATCTGTTAAAAGCAAGTTATTATTTTTATTTTCTGAATAAAATTCCAAATTATTTTTGTCCTGCTTATCTTTACGCGGGTTATAAATATTTCTAGGCAATATCTCATTTATATGTAGAGAAATATCATGTTTTTTCAGCCCTAATAATTGTTTAGCTTTTTTGTTTAAATAAATAACGTAGCCTGTTTGATCAACTGCTATAATTCCTTCATTAACATTATTGATTACTGTATTAAGAACCGCCTCCTTTTCTTCATAATTTAGCAGATCTACCTCCTTTACTTCTGTAACTTCTTTAAATTGTGTTTTAATAAGTGTTCTAAACTCATCCCAAGAAAGATTTCCCCATTCTATTTTCAAAAAAATATCCGGGGGACTAACTTCCATACTTGTAATATTCATTCCACTTCTAGCTATCAAGGAAAGAATTTCATGCAACATACCTACCCGATCCGTAACCCCTATAAATCTAATCCGTTTAATATTTTTATTAATCTAAATCACCTCATTCATATAATCATTAAGTTAATTATAATTGAAAAATCTATTACGATTAACTTTTTGTCTCCTTTAAAATGAATATATTGGTAAAAAGAAGTACATACTAGCTTTGAATTATTTCATATTCTATTTTAAGGAGAGATAAATATGAATGGGTCAATTAAAAACGTTGATGTAATTGAAAAAAATCTTAATTATTTTACACAGAATCACGGAAATATTTATAGTGCTTACGAAAATTACGGAAGGATGCTTCATGAGGAAGGTGGGCCGCTAGATGAAAAAACATGTTGGTTAATCAAAGTTGCTATTTCTACCGACTGTCAATACGAATATGCGCTAAGAACCCATATTTTAAAAGCTTTAAGCAGTGGGTGTTCCAAAGAAGAAATAGAACATGCCATACTATTAGTAGCACCTTCTGCCGGATTTCCTAGGACGATGAAAGGTATTTTAATTCTAAGAGAACTTTTGGAAGAGATGGACAACCTCACAGTACAGTAATTCAACTAAAATATTTGTTAAAAACTTTATTTAAGGCTGTATCAGCTTCTTTGAGAAATTCTCTGTATTTTTTCAGAAACATTTTACCTTCCTTCGTCAATTTAGATCCTCCCCCCATATTGCCCCCCGTCTCTCTCACCAAAAATCTGATGCCTAGTTTCTTTTCCGCCATATTTACAAGTTTCCATGCTTTGCTGTAGGACATATTCAAGGCACTGGCGGCCCTGTTTATGGACTCCAGTTCTTCTATTTTCAAAAGAAGATGGAAGGGGCCTATACCGAAAGCTTTCCCATTATCATCGAGCCAAATTTTGTACTTTAACTGCACTTTCTCACTTCCTTAGATTTTCAATCATCTCCACAGCAAACTGATAATCTTTCATATCGTCTATATCCTTATTTATTCCCCAATCCTCAACTTCTACATATCTCAGCTCATTTTCATATTTTTTCAGAAGTGTTCTGGCCCCTTTATCTCCTTTTAACATCATCAATTCTGGGAAACAACTCTTATGGAACAGTACCGGGTGGCCTCTTCTCTCGGAATAAATCGGTACTACTGCTAAGGCTTGTGTTTTTTTGTAAGCTCTGATGAGTTTATTTATCGTTTCGGTCCGTATAAAAGGCATATCTCCGTTAAAAAGCAATACCCCATCACAACTCTTCTTGCCACAAAGAAATTCTACACCTGCAACTATGGAAGTACTCATACCTTTTCTATAATTTTTATTCTCTACAATACAGAGATCATAACTTTGCAAGCGTTTTTTTATCTCCTCCTGCATATTGCCGGTAACAACATTTATCCCAGTAACCTGGGATTTTTTTATATTTATCAATAAATGCTCGATAAGAGCCTTATTATCTAGGTTTAATAAAAGCTTATTTCTTCCCATTCTACTGGATAATCCAGCAGCCAACACCACTGCTTCTATATCCACTGTTCCTTCCCCCTTACTCCCATCTGCCCTTAACATACCTTAGTAAAACCGGTTCTTTTTTGTAGGCTGCACCAATGATTATCTCCTCTGTACCTGCATTTATTAAGTACGCTGCTAACTCTCCCGCATCTTTTTTATTTTGTACAGTTTCTACCTTATTAATGAAGGGAATCCACCGCGCCTGGGGAGGGACATTTTTTTTGTATCCTGCCTGGGCCAGCAGTATTATAGCAAGGTCAGAGACGGTTAGTTTTTCTTCATTTTTTCTACCTGTCAACATTTTCATTTCTTCTATGCAATGAAAATATTCTTCCTTTAAAACCTGACCTACACTATCTATACCCACGACGGGTACAACCACCGTAGTCCCTTGAGGAATTACAGGCTCATAGCTACGGGGAGCTTTAAAGAGCTTGTTCTTAGCTCCATCTCCTTCTACCAAGATATAGTCAAAGATATTTAATCCCTGGATTTTATTAACTTGTTTTTCTGCCAGACCGCTAATTTTCTGGTTATGCTCAAGGGTCTTTCCCAGTACAAATATTTTATTAACCCCAGCTACTTTAGCCTGTAACAAAGCTAAGTCCTGCCAATCCTTTTCTAAAAGGACCTCCTGTTGTTTAAAATTTGGCACATAAATTTTTGTGGTGGTAATAATCCCAACCTTTTTTCCAGTTTGAAATAATTCTAAGGCTAACTTGTTGATAATTGTAGTTTTTCCACCTGCTCCCACCGTAACGACCATTTCCTTGCTCTGTAAATTTAAAGCTCTACTAATCATCTTGTCTCTCCATTAATCTAGCTTTTCCTGTATTTTCCTTTAAACAACCCTACTCATTATATTTTCCTGTTCTCTTTCCCTTAAAACCAGTAATCTGTCATCATATTTTTTAATCCTAACCTCTGCTCCATAAAGTCTTTGCATTACTTCTTCTATTTTAATAATAAAGCTTTCCTCTTTTTTATTTAAGTCTGCTAGTATTTGATTTTCTCCTATTACAATTATCTGGTCAGCGTATTCCAAAGCTAAGTTAGGATCATGCAAAGTAACTAATACCGTTATTTTTTTTCTTCTCAATAAAGTTTGTAATGTTTCCATTAATAAATGCTGATTGCTATAGTCTAAAAAAGTAGTGGGTTCATCTAATAACATTATCTTTGTTTCTTGGGTCAAACTTCTGGCTAATAGTACCATCTGTCGTTCTCCCCCACTTAGTTTAAGATAACTTCTTTCTGCCAGTTTCTCAATCCCTAAAATCTCCAAGGCTTGAAACGCCAAGATTTTATCTTGGCGTTTAGGTGTACTAAAAACTGACAAGTACGGGGTACGACCCGTTACAACAAAATCTAAAACAGAGCAGTCATAAACAAGCTGATGATTTTGCGGAACATAGGAAACTATTTGCGCAAGATTTTTACGCGTCAAACTAGTAATATTCTTGCCCCATAACCTAATATCTCCCTTAGCAGGCTGCAAAAACCCGGCCAAAGCTTTTAAAAGGCTAGTTTTTCCGGCACCATTAGCTCCCAATAGAACACATAATCCTCCTGACTCTACTGCAAAACTGGAGTTTTCTATAATAAGCTTGTTATTTAGCGCTAAACTTAAATTATTAACTTCTATTCCTTTGTACTTTTCCCTCATATCCTCACCTCTTTTTTAGAGAGCTATTGCCTTTACCTACGTTCCATAATAGATAGGCCAGAAAAGGCGCTCCTACCATTGAAGTCAGTATGCTTATGGGCAGTTCTGAAGTAGTAATTGTCCGGGCCAGGGTATCAGCCGTTAATAAAACAATACCTCCTACAGAAATTGATAATGGTATGCTTTTCAAACAATCATTTCCTACCATAGTCCGTACAATATGAGGTACTACTAAACCAATCCAACTAACAATACCTGCCACGGAAACTACGGAAGCCACCAAAATCGTGGCTGCCGTAACCAGAATACCACGTAATAAAGGAACCCTAACACCTAAAGCTAAAGCCTCTTCTTCTCCTAATGACAAGACATTAATCTGCCAACGTAAAGATAAAATTATACCTGTAGCTATAAACAAGGAGGGCAGAACACTGCGGACCAGCTCCCAATCTGCTGTATAAAAGCCTCCCATAATCCAGTATTCTATAGCTGGTAACTGCTGCAAAGGATCTGCTAAATACTTTAATAGAGTAACCCCTGAAGATGCTAGGGAACTAATTATAACTCCTGCTAAAATTAAACCAACGATCCTCTCACCGCGTGCTAACTTAGCTAGATTAAATGCTATAAAAACTGCCACAATACCGCCGCTAAAAGCAGCAAATTGCGTTCCCTGCGGGTTGCTGTTCCATACTACAATAGAAAAAGCCGCCCCCAAGGAAGCCCCCGCAGACACGCCCAAAATATCAGGAGATACCAGGGGGTTTCTCATAACATTTTGATACAATGTTCCTGCTAAAGCTAAGGCACCTCCCGCTAAAAGCACTAATACCGCTCGGGGAAAACGCACTAGCCAAAAGACTACATATGAGCTGGAAGCAGCCGTATCCTGCCCTGTCAAGGGGGAAATTAACAATTTCAACATCTCTCCCGGTGCCAAGGGATACCTGCCAATACAAAGGGAGATTAAGAATACAACCAGAGGAAGAATTATTCCCCCTGTTAATAGGATGATATTAGCCCTTTTAGAAGTACAGGTTTTCATTACTTATCCCTCTCATCATATCTTGAGTTCTTCCAGGGAAATATCTACTCCATAAAACTCTTTATAGAAATATTTTATATCTTGAGCTAAAGTCTCCTCACCATAGACCTCAGGGTGAAGTTTATTTGTTAACCACAAAATCCCTAAAACAGCGGAAGGCATAGGATAATCCCAAGGTTCAATAGCTGAAGGGAAGGTATAAACCTGTTTATTTTTAATAGCTTTTACAGAATTCCATTTCTGATCATCCCATAATTCCTTTTGCTCATATGCAGCATACTGAACAACTAATAAGACTTCTGGGTTCCAGGTAATGATTTGCTCTTGGGATACATTGGCCCAATAACCCTTTTCAATTTCTTCCGACACATTACGCCCACCGGCCAGATTTATTAAATAATGCTGGTACATTTCTTGCGTACACGTAGTTAAAGGGCTCTTTTTACCTGCTAAATAAACAGTAGGTTTCGCTTCAATATTTTCAGTTAGCTTTTCCACCATGGCTACCTTTTCTTGATAAAAACTAATTAATTTCTGTGCTCTTTCTTGGGCTCCTACTGCTTTTCCCACTAAAGAAATAGTATCTTCCAAGGAATTTAAGTCCTCTGGTGAAACTGCCAGAACAGGAATGTTTAATTTCTCCAACTTATCTATATATTCTTTCATCCTGACAGGCATAATAACTAAGTCCGGCTTTAATTTTATACACTCTTCTATATTAAAAGTCTTTCCATTACCCAAAGTAGGCAAGTCTATTAATTCCGGGGCTGCTTTTTTATATAGGGGTCTTTTGTCAGGTAGTATTTCTAAACCAACTACCCGATCCTCTACTCCTAAGGCAATAAGTAAGGAAGTTGATATATAATAAGCCGAAACTATTCTTTTAACATCTTTAGGTACTAGCACTTTGCGGCCTAAATGATCCGTTATTTCTACAGTATCTTGGGCAGTAGAATTAGTGCTACAACCAACAATATTAGTTAAGAGAATAGCTATTAATAAGAATATTATAACTTTTTTCCCTAATTTCTTTTTATTAATGAACATCCCAACAACTCCTTTGCTCTTTGCTTTTGTACTAAGATCTTCACTTCTTTTTCCAAGATATAATAATTATCATTTCTATTTTCCCCATTTATTTCTATAATTCTTACATCTTGTCTTTTTCTGATACTAGCCAAAAAATCAATATCTCCTTGCTTTAATACTCCTAGGACAGGAATCGGTGAATCTAAACACATCTTAATGTATTTTTGGAATTTATAGGCCTTATTTTCTAAAAACCCTAACTCATCCATCAGGATTAAATCAGGCTGAAATATTAAACTTTTTTCTAAAATTTCTACTCCTCTAATTTCAAAGGTTTCGAGAAAAGCTACACTTTCCATATCTGATATTTTCCTGGAAATAACGGCTCTGTTTTCCTTAATGTTTTCCATTAAACCGCTAATATAATAACCTCTTATCTTATCTTTTTCGTAATAGGGTAAAGTTTTAAATCCTCCTATACTATAGGAATTACTCTGTAATATCTTATTAATCAGGGTTGATTTACCTGCATTTTTACACCCTGTTAGAAATAAATTTTTCTTTGCTATAAGTCTCACCTGCTCCCCGTTATCTTTTGTCGAACATAACGAAGTGTAAAAAAAAGTTTTTTGATAATCCTAACCCTGGAAGATATATATCCAGGGTTAAAATCATCAACTACAAATTAAATATCTTATTTTACATATTTTGCTTCTAATTCTCTAATAACATTTAGACCAATCAGATCGTTAAATTCGGAGAAAGTAACCATTTCCTTCATCAGGCTTGCTGTAGTACCTTCTTTCATTAAAGTTTCCATCAATTGTTTGATAACTTTAGCTGTAATGTAGGTTGAAGCCGTAGGATAAATAACCAGGTCATAGCCTAAGTCTTCTAATTCTGAGTTATTTAAAAGAGGTGTTCTTCCTCCTTCAACCATATTAGCTAATACCGGTACTTCAATAGTAGCGTTAATCTGTTTCATCTCCTCCACACTTTCCGGAGATTCGATAAAGATAATATCTGCACCGGCTTCTTCATAAGCTTTTCCTCTTTCTAACGCTTCTTCTAAGCCATGAACAGTTCTAGCATCAGTACGTGCAATAATCATTAAATCTTGATCTTGACGAGCATCAACAGCAGCTTTAATTTTCCACACCATTTCATCTTTGGCAACAACTTGTCTACCAGTCATGTGACCGCATTTCTTAGGAGCAACCTGATCCTCCAATTGAATAGCAGCAACACCTGCTTTTTCATAGGCACGCATTGTTCTCATAACATTTATGGCATTGCCAAAACCCGTGTCAGCATCGGCTATAACAGGAATTTGCACTGCTTCTGCAATATTTCTGGCCCTGTCTGCCATTTCACTCATTGTCAGAAGTCCTACATCAGGTTGCCCCAAATGACTGGCAGCCTGTCCATATCCCGTCATATATACTGCTTGGAAACCAACTTTTTCAATTATCTTAGCTGTTAGGGCATCATGAGCTCCAGGTGCTACAAGAATGTGATCGTTTTCTATCAATTGTCTCAATTTTTTCCTCATTTTTATATTCAGTCCTCCATTTTAAAATACTGCTTCGCAAAAGCAAAAGTTATTTCCGGGTATTCCTGACTCAAGGTTCCAAGGGCATACATAATATATTTTTCATCACAAATAAATTGTGGGTTTAAAGGTAAGAGAGAAGGTCCAGGATTTTTGAAAGCTTTTTGTAAAATAAATTTCCTAGTTTCTTCACTGGAATGGGTGAAGATACCTCCTACGGCAATAACATATTTAATTTTCCGCAAATCTCGACCGATGGGCGTGCCGGGTATTATCCCCATCAGGGGATCGAAATCCTTGGCAATAAAACCGGCATGTCTTTTTAATGCTACTTCTATAGCGGAAATGGCCAGGGCAATATCAAATTCTCTTTCTAAATCTGAACTACTAATATATTCGGGATTCTTTTCCAAGAAATTTGTATACTCTACTAATTTGTTGGCATATTCTTCTCCGTTTTTATCAATTTTTGCTAAAACACCCAAAGGTCCAACGGCTTCCACTATTCCTGTGGCACTAACTCTTAGGCCTAGATTTCCTTCTACAGTCCGATAAGATGTTTGTTTTTCATTGTTTACTACTAGACCCTTTTCCTCAATACTAAGCTTTTCTAATCCCGGTAACACAGAATGAATATCTGTAGTAGCTCCACCCACATCTATTATCAGTACATCGCCTACTCCTTCTTGCTGGTAAGTGCCTTTAGCCAAAAGCTCTGCCCCCAGTAATATAGCACCGGGAGTAGGAACTACTTTTTTATTGGATACCTGCTCCAATAGTTTATTTAAACCTTTAGCATGTACAATCTGTTTAATAAATTGTTTATGAATGGCTTCTCGAGCAGGTTTTACATTTAATTCATGGATGGTAGGCATTAAATTAGGTACTCTAACTGAAGCGATGTTATTTTTTGTTAATATATCTTCAACTTTAGCTTGAGCTTCTTTATTTCCTGCTATAATTACAACCGCTTTTACTGCCGCTTTAACTATTATTTCAGCATTTTCTACTACTGATTCCTGGTCTCCACCATCGGTACCACCTGCCAGTAAGATAATATCAGGCTTTATTTCTCTTAAGACCTGAACTCTATATTCCGGTTGATCTTCATGAGAAATAATCTCTAGTACTCTGGCACCTGCGCTCATAGCCACCTCTTTGGCGGCTTTGGCAGTAACCCTAGGCATATACCCTAGGGCTACCATCCTTAAACCTCCAGCCGCACTGCTGGTAGAAAAAATTTGGTGTTCGCTAGCTATGCGGCAGCCCTGTTCTGTCAACTTTTGTTTAGCATTATGAAAACCTAATTCAATATTATCTACCGTAGTGGGACCCTGGGTACGATCCTTATATTTTAAGACTCTATCAGCCAGTTCAAAGCCTGATAGTTTTGTATAGGTGCTGCCCACATCGAATACAAGCAAATTTACGTTACTCATAGTAAAGGACTCCTTAATATTAATTAGTCATTTACAATCCAAACATAGCCTTCCATGATCCTACGTGCCGTCCGAGCAAAAGCGGCTCGAGCAACTTTGCCATCTTCTACAATAGACTCAACTCCAATAATTCCTGCGGGATGGCCGATACGAATCTCATTATCCTCTTTATCCTGAGACATAACTTGATTAACAATAGTCCCTGGAATTCTAGCAGCTACACCTGTACATACAGTACCTGTACCGGGATAAGTTTTGTGCAGTACTTGCATGAACATTAAGCGGGAAACAAAATCTACCTGCTCTTTATTAATAGCATTACCTGTAGTAAAGTCTTCATAATCTTGGGCCGGAGAAACAAATGCAATCATAGGGAAAGCCGGGCTTTTGCTCGTTGCCGTTTCTACATCTGGAGCCATACCAATCATTACCGCAACTTTAGCGCGAATTTCTTCCAAATAATTTAATAAATCCTTGTTACCATTGATTTGTTGTGGGTTTTCTGTACCTTTCATTTCCACATCCTTAGCTCTTACGAAAACACAAGGATTAGCGCAATCTACGATAGAAGCTTCAATGGTACCTCTACTTGTTTCGATGGAATCAACAACTTTACCCGTTGGTAACAGTTTATTTGTTACTGAACCTGCTGTATCAGCAAAATCCATCATTATCTTGGCTCCAGTGCCCGGCACTCCTGCAATCTTACAAGTTCCTGTTACTTTAGCTCTTCCATCTTTCACAGGTACTTCTGCTATCAGAATTTTTCCTGTATTAGTATTGTGTATTCTAACTGTAGTAACAGGTTCAACTGCTTTCACTAATCCTTCATCAATAGCAAAGGGGCCCACTCCAGAAGAAATATTTCCACAGTTACCGGAATAATCTACATAAGCAGTATTTATGCTAACTTGTCCAAATGTGTAATCCACATCAGCCTCAGGATGGGAAGAAGGTCCAATGATTGCTAGTTTACTAGTCAGAGGATCTGCTCCACCTAAACCATCTATTTGTCTTACATCGGGGCTACCAAAAATAGCTAAGATGGTTTTATCCCGTAAAGCAGGCTCTTGAGGTATATGATTAGCTTTCAAAAAAATTCCTTTACTAGTGCCTGCTCGCATAATCACACAGGGTATTCTTTTTGTATCTTCCATTAACTCAGCTCCCCTCTTTTTCCTTCCAGAGCTTTGTCTAGCCACTCAATAAAATCAAGGGGCTCACTGCCTGGTCCGAAGAATCCATCCACACCCATAAATCCTGTTCCTTCTGTAGCTATTTTTTCCTCAAAATAGGAATGTTCTTCTTCTTTTTCAGCCATTCTTCCCCCGGCTACTAACACTACTTTATCTCGTAGTCCTAATTCCTGTAAGCGCTTACCTACTCGGGGGAACAAATCTATACCTAAGCCCAACAAATTACTGATCCCTACTACGTCGGCATTTACTTCTGCCGCAACTTCTGCCACGGTTTCAGGTAGATTCATACCCCTCAGATAGACTACTTCAAAGCCGGCATTTTCTAGAGTATCTTTAATTAAATTAACGCCATTAACATGGGCATCGGCTCCTACTGTAGCTAAAACAACTTTTTCCTTTCTAGTTGGTTTGGCCACTTGAGGAACTTCCACATTTTCTGAAGAAAAAGCAAATTTTGCTGGATCTATATTTAAGGGTGAAAACCCTGGTACATAGCGCTTAATCCCATCTTTATCACGGTGGGTTTTAACATGACGTTTTAAGTCCCAACCTCCGGCACGAGGAGCATCCAAAACACCAGACTTACCTGCTTCCACAATTTTATCTACCAATTCATCTGAACCATATTTTTTCCAGAAGTTCTCGTTTACTTCTTTGGGGTCTAAGGAACGATTGATACCCAAAGTCTTTTCTAAAACTGCCATGGCTTCTGTAAGGATTTCTTCCTTACGCTTATCAATCTGAGGATCTTTTATTTCAATTTTATAAGTGTTTTCAAAGACATTCTGGGTGGCCCACATGGATTTAGCCATAGAGGCCCCTGTAGGAATTCCTACAGATTCTGCCGCCTTAGGTCTATAGAAATTTGCTCCTCCCAGCTTAGCGCTGATAGCCATTCTAGCAAAATGGGCACTCTCGGCAATTAAATCTCCCGGGGGATTCTGGAAGGTTTCCGGAACTACAATTAAAGAGCTGCTCCAGATTGTTTCCTTGAAGGCCTGCATTACTGCCAAATCAGCAAATAGGTTGATCCCGCCTACGTTCATCTGTACAGCACTTAATTCCTTAGGTAAACCGGCAGCCACACCTAAACCTTCCGCCAGCATGCACATAGCCAAAGCCATGCCATCTGTGCCACCAATATTATTTAAGTGCTTATGGGAATCTATTTGTACAAAAACTTTATTCTCAGCACATACTTCCAAAGCTTTAAAGCCATTAATAACTTTAGTTTTATAATCATGAATTCCTCGTCCACCAAAGTGAACGTGAATTACGGGTCCAATATCAGTTCCATCAAAACCAGCAATAAAAGCATTTATAATGGAGAGATGAGGAGTATCTCCCGTAGCATTAATCCGCATGGGATGGACTGCTCCCCCGCCTAACTCCACTAACTTTCTTTCTCCCAGCGGAGTAATACCACCTTTTCCCCGGGACTGTTCAATCAATTCTCTCCCATCCAAGGGATCGATATGTCTGGTGGCTTCCGCATGAACAAAGTGAAAGATGTTAATACCCAGTTTTTCGGCCATGTTATACATTTCTAAAGACTCTTTGTAGGTTTCCTCAGCGGTATTACGTCCTAAAATGGGATTCAATACAGGTATACCTGTTTCTTCCGCCTTTTTCCCCAGTTCATAAATTCTGTAACCGCTTCTTTCTACACCACAAACCTTTCTGGGATAAGGTGCGGGGAGCCCAGAAATAGAGCCATCTTTGCCTACTTTAGGCATAGCTACACCAAATGTATCTTCGTATGCTTTTACTCTATCTTCTTCTTCTAGAATAATCTGCATCGTTCTCTCTTGCATATAATAACCTCCTTTACACCACGCCAAGTTCTTGTCTAACCCGATTTATAAGGCCACCAGCATTCAAGGTTAATAATACATTTTCTGAAAGTGGGTTAAACTCAAAACTATTATTCCCCAAAACAGCTAGTCCTTTCTCTAAATCAACAGAAATTACATCACCTGTTTTTACTTTATCTTTTAAATCTGCGTTTAAGACAGGTAACCCAATATTAATAGCATTTCTGCGAAAAATCCTGGCAAAAGATTCGGCAATCACCAGACTTATGCCCGCTTGAGCCAAGGCTACAGGTGCTTGTTCCCTACTGGACCCACAACCAAAATTTTTCCCCGCTACAATAATGTCACCTTTTTTTATTCTCTTGGGAAAATCCGGGATATTACTACCAGCCATGGCAAAATTTCCTAAAGTTTCAAAAGATTCCGCCATTGCGTATCCAGGAAGAATTTGATCTGTATCTACATTATCATCAAATACCCAAACTTGCCCTTTGATAACTTCCATTTATTTCACCTCCCAAGACTGAATCCCTTGGGGATCAACTAACCTGCCGTGTACTGCTGCTAAAGCAGCTGTAAGAGGGGAAGCTAAATATACTTGGGCTTGTCGGCTCCCCATACGACCGGGAAAGTTTCTATTCGTTGTAGAAACAACTACGTCATCCTCCGCCGCCAGACCAAGATGAGCACCAAAACAAGGTCCGCACCCCGGGCTTATTAAAGCAGCCCCGGCATTTCTGATAATCTTACAGTATCCCCGCTCTTCCATGGCATCATATACGTTTTGAGATGCTGGAACAACAAGCATATTTACATCAGCATGAACATTATGATTCTTTAATATACTAACTACTTGTTCCATATCGCTTAATCTTCCGTTTGTACAGCTACCTACAACTACCTGGGTAACAGCTATACCTTCTATTTCTTTAACAGGCTTCACATTCCCAGGAGAAAAAGGACATGCTGCGGAAGGTACTATATTTGCCAGCTCAACAGTTAATGTTTCTGAAACATTAACTGCTTTCTCTTCCGTAGCAAAACAACTGATGGTAGCTCCCATTTCGATACCCATATTGCAAATTGTCATCCGTTCATCTTTACTTAAATCTGCGATACCTGGTCCACTAAAAATTACGGCTTTATCTGTAAGACCATCTGTTCCAAAATGTCTGATGAGCGTTAATATCAGATCTTTCGCTGTAACAAAAGCAGCTAAAGAACCTGTTAAATATACTTCCACAACCTCCGGGACCTCTAAATCTATAGTACCCGTGGCCATAGCTGCTGCAAGTTCTGTTGACCCAACGCCAATCCCAAGAGCTCCATATCCTCCCGCTGTACAAGTATGGGAATCTGCCCCAATAATAAGAGTCCCCGGTTTTTGACCATGATTTTCTGATATTACCTGGTGGATAACACCCTGGCCTTTATCATAAAGAGTAACCCCATACTTTTTCGCAAAATCCTTAACAATTAACTGCATCTTTCTTGCTTGTACAGTAGCTGCCGGGTAAATGTGATCAACAACTATTACAACTTTGTTAGGATCAAATACTTTATCTATGCCAATCTTTTCAAATTGTTGAGCAGCCATAGGTCCTGTAACATCATGGGCAATTACTAGATCTACTTTACAACGTATATCCTGTCCAGGAGAAACTTGTGCGAGACCGGCAGCCCTTGCAAGATATTTTTCTACAATATTCAAAAGTATCCACTCCTATTCAACAAGCTCTATCTTTAGTTTGTCAGCAATCTCTCTTGCATCTTCAGTGCTTGGAACAGCACGGGTTAGTACTAACCTTCCTCCCCCGCGGTTTAAAGCCTCTACTAAATATTTTCCCTCTGTAGTTTCTATAGTAACTCGTTGGATTTGGGATTCCTCTACCTGGATAATATCAACCTCAATGCCCTTTTCTTTAACTTTATCCATTACTTCCCGATATGCTTTTCCATCATCGGTAGCAGCTCCGAAAACCGCTGCCATTAACATGCCCGGTACATTTATACCTCTTCTGGCAAACAACTCTGGATATAGTTCAATAATTACCTTCTTAATCTCACCCTTACTCAAAAAGTGAGCTATCCGTGCAGTATTGGTGGGGGAGCCAACTGCCTGACTGCTACCTCCTACTACTGCCATACCAAAAGGTTTAATTATACTGTTAGCATTTTTAGCTAAATATCTAGCTTGTTCTAAAGCTTTTTCGATAATTTCTTCTTTTCGTTCCTCTTCCACTTCTTTAACTGCAGAACATACATAATCTTCTACAGCACCATTAGTCTTAAAGAAGGGTTCCATATATTGTATTACCGTTGGTACTATAGCTTTAGCAGAAATAGGATGAACTGCTGCTGCCATAGAAATCATTACATCAACAGGCACAGTTACCGGTATTGTGGTTTGAAGAGCCAGTTGACTGGCTAACTTCCCAATCATTACTGCTCCGCCGATGTGGGTTGCACAAAGTCCCGCCACCATTACCCGTGGTGTACAAGGATTAGCTATGGTAGGAGAAATGGCCAAAACTATGGCCTTACCCAATTGTTCAGGAGTTCCATTAGAAAGCTCAGTAAAACCGGCTGCTAAGGACGCAGAACCTGCTCCAAATCCCTCCATATTACAACCTGTTGATGTTTTTCCTACACGAAACATAGTACCAACCTTAAGCACCACGGCTGCAACACGAGCTATAGTATCCTGATCCTTAATATCTTCTATCATGGCCCTCACAAATCCCGTATAGGGACAAGAATCGCCCGTGCCCGCACAAGGTTGTAAACCTACAGAATGATTGCCCACCTGGGTACCTAGTGTATATACTAAAGTTTTATTTAAAAAGTCATCATCGACTATTTTAGGAGCACCTTTACCTGATAGTTCTTTTCCTATGGTACCAAAAAGGAAACTGGAACCCGATGTGGTTCCCAATTCAGAGGCATATAAGTTATGGGAGAAGCTAGCAATTACTGCGGAATTAACCTCCGCTTTCGACATTTGATTTACTTCCATGGCTTCTGCAATAATAACATCACTAACACGTGTTTTAGTTGCTTGTGCTACTTTGATGCAATCGCCAATAGTCAATTCTCCTAACTTTAAACCTTTTTCTTTTATGACATCATAGATGTTATTCAATAACATCACCTCTGACTTGTACGTTTAATAGGTCTTCCCATACCTTGATAATTGCTGAAATATCTTCTCTACCTAAACCTTTAGCGCGGGCCATTTCGTATACCTGTTGTGCACTATTTGTTACAGGCATGGGAACACCCAAATTCTTTCCTGTTTCCACTGCCAATTCTAAATCTTTATATTGTAAATCCACTGCAAAACCAGGAGCAAACTCACCTTTTAAAATAAAGTTAGGCATCTTTGCTTCTAGAGCGTAACTCCTGCCAGAACTGGATTTAATAATGTTGTACATGGTCTCAGGTTTTAATCCGGCTTTTACACCTAATACTAAAGCTTCCGCCACGGCAGCCATATTAGCTCCCAAGAGAAGATTGTTAACGATTTTTACTGCATCTCCAGCTCCTACTTCACCAATATGCTGGATACGACCTAATTTATCTAAAACAGGGCGGGCCTTTGCTACAGTCTCCTGATGGCCACCCACCATAATAGTTAAGGTACCGGCTGTTGCCCCGCTAACACCACCACTAACAGGGGCATCTATATATTTTGCTCCTTTTTTCTCAACAAACTGAGCCATTTTTTTTGTGGTATGGGGAGCAACACTACTCATGTCAACAATAATTTGTCCTGCCTTTATTCCGGCCAGCATTCCCCCGTCACCTAACATAACGCTTTCCACAATTTTTGCATTAGGAAGCATAGTAATAACTAGCTCACATTTTTTTGCAATTTCTTGTGGTGATGAACATTTTTCAGCTCCTAATAAAACTAATTCTTCTACTGCTTTTTCATTTACATCAAATACATTGAGCTGAAAATTCGCTTTAATTAGATTGTGGGCCATAGGTTTCCCCATGGCGCCCAATCCGATAAAGCCAATGATCATATTAATCACTCCCATCGACTTATAGTTCTTCTAAATTTTAGGCTTAGCGTAATCCGTCTTCACCTTTTATTTCTTCTTTTTGTAACCCACCGATTCTAGGATGAGGTCTTCCTCCTGTGGTAACTACTAGAGCAACTACAATTTCATCGGCTTTAGGTGCATCGTGTAATCTTACTTCCATAGCATCATAATGAGTCCTTACGAATGCTGCATCTTTAAAATGTAAGGGTACATCTAAGGGAGTTCCTGCCGGACCCATTTTCTTAGCAGAAGGGATTATAGCTTTTCCTCCGCCAATAGCTGCACGCATGGGTTTACCTAATTTAGGATGAAGTATGGCAGCGCCATGCTCCAGTTCTCCATCTAAACCAATGATTGTACCTTTACCATAACTTTCAACTTCTTCTTTAGCTACTCCTAAAGCTTCTACTGCTCTTTCTGTGAGGAACTTACCGAAGTATTCTCCGATTTCTGTCAGCTCGCTTAAATCTTCCACATATTTTCCGGCAAAAGGATTTTTAATAACAGCAATAGATGCGCATTTTTTGATAGGTTTTTCTAAAGCTTTTGCTCCATCAGTGTGTATTTCATCAACAACAGTCACAAGTTTTCTAATCTGTAAATTCATTATAAAGTCCCCTTTCTATACACCTTTACTTTTAAATAAATGATCTTTAAGGAATAATAAGTCTTTTGCCCTGCAAATGAACAAATACAGCATTTATCATGTTATGCAAACTGTTATTTTCTACAAAATCTCTTACTTGCTTAAAGCTCTGTTCAATTTCTGCGTCTTCTAGTTTTTCTACTGCTACAGTCACCATTTCGCCAGGAATATCGGTGTTGGGATCTATTGTTTTTGCTAGCATCTGCTTAACTCGGGGCGAAGGGATAAAACTTTCATTAGCTAAAGTAGTAGCAAATACATCGGCAATAATACATCTTTCTGCAAACACCGTAACTGAGTCAGCTATTCCTTTAGTAAAACTTCTTCCCCCTAATCCACTGGTAGCGATTCCCCCCATGTTATCAGTACCTTTTATTTTCACAGTTTGATCATAGTGTTTAGCCCCTAGAAACGGAACTATTCCTACACAAGTTTCTTCATCTTCTGCTAATCTTAAGGCCACATCTCCACCATTATTTACAATAACTTTGGTTGCCCCTTCTTTAAAAAGCCAGTCTGCCACATGATCAGATACTGCTCCCGCTACAGCAGCCATAGGAGTCAAATCTTTTGCCCCTGTAGCCTTAGCCGCTGTCCACATGCCTTTAGCCAAACCTCTGAGCTTTTCTTCCCGGCATAATGGCCAGGGTTCTTTTAATCTTTCTAAACAACTGCTTATTTCTGTTAAACATTTCAGGGCTATTTCCGTACTATCTTTACATTTTTGCGTTAAGGGTATTCCATTTCGCCAAGCTGATATCACCATGGAAATAGGTCCATAATCATAATAGATTTTACCTGGTCCTAATTCTCTAATCATTTTATTTTAGTCCCTTTTCTGTTCCTTTTTTAAATCCTGCAGATCTTTTATCTTGTCCATATGTCCCCCGATAGCCTCATAATCCTTTAGCTTCATGGTGTACTCTGCCGGAGCAACAGTGGCTGGAGTAGGTACCCAGGTAAAAGCCTTAGGTACAACCTTATCTACATCCACTAAAAAGTTTATCCCACCACCGGGTAAAATATAGGTCGGTGCTCCTCCTACAGTAAGTTTTACTTTTTCTTCATGAACTGCTTTTGTTAAGGCTAAGGGTTGGCTAGTGGCACCTGCTCGGGCACTTCCCCCTACACCACCAAAGTACATAATGGAAACACTGGATTCTTCACAATTATTTTTGATGTGATTTACTAGTTCTTCTACTTCCGGTGTCAAGCTGATTTCTTGTACTTCACCATTTTCTTGAACTTCAAATAAAGCAAATTTTTGTCCTGTTGTTTCTGTTACTAGTATTTTCATTCCCGGGGTTGCCTTACTCATATCTACTTCTTTAATGGCATCCCGTGGATTTTCTATATCAGTTCCACCCCAACCGTGTCCATGCTCTCCAAAATATCTTCCCCTCGTACTTTTTCTAGCATTGGGTACTACTCCACTCCAAGTCATGCCTACTTCAGCGCCGGCTAAATGCTCAGAGAAAAGTCCTACAACATGATGATCCAGGATAATAGCTTCATCAACTATCCCCTTCATTTTTCTGGCAAAAAGGCCAATAGTTGCACTGCCACAGCCCACACGCATTTTAGTATCTTCCACACCATTGATAACGGGACGCATACCTTGTTGAACTTCTATTTTAGCTCCGTTTTCAATAGCTAATGTAACCCTTTCACCATTAGCTAATTCCACTATTGTACGAGCCACAATAAAGCCATCTTTTCCTGTCAAAAGATTTGCTCCACCAATGGAGAGCATTTTAGAACCGTATTGTTCAGTCTCCACAATTCCTACCAATTTACCATTGCGCTTAACCTTAGCTCCTTCTTCTCCAACATAGAAGTTTGTATCAATTTTTACTTTAACTCCGCTGTAACTTAAAGGAACTTCTGTTACAACAGTTACTACTTCTACTTCATCAATGCAATCTTTTACGATATGAGGAGCCGGTTTAACGCAGGGATAAGATGTTCCTGCACCAACAGCTGTTATTAAAGGTTTTGCTGTAGCTTTTTCTACATTAGGTTCATATACCGTATCAATTTCTAATTGTCTATTTCGTACTAATTCACCATCAATATTTGTATATCTCTTACAAGCTCCTGTATAGCCCGGACGTATTTCACATTGTACAGGACAGGAGGTGCATTTTGCTATTTCTGCTGCACTTTCTGAGCGTGTAATAGCTGCGAATTTACAAACACGGATGCACACGCCACACTGTACACATTTTTCATTCACTACTGCTTTCTTATCAATAACTTCTAATGCTCCAGCCGGGCACTCTCTCACACAAAGTCCGCAACCTTTACATTTCTCTATGTCAATTAGAACCAAAGTTGTCACTCCCCTATTTTGTCATTGGTTTTTTGTTGGCAGGAGGTGTGTTTCTACTTTTGCTTACTAAGATTTCCCCATCAACGATAACCATGGCAACACCGGGAATATCTCCTTCTTCTATAGCCCTTACAGCATTTTCTCCCACGGATCCCATAGGAGTATCCATAATCAAGAGATCTGCTTCTTTGCCAACTTCAATCTGACCAACATTTAATCCAAATACTTCAGCTGTATTTCCAGTTGCACAAGCTATAGCTTCTGCACCACTTATGCCAGACATACTAGCAATCTGACAGATGGAACGTAAAATTCCTAAAGGAATAATCCCTGTACCGGAAGGTGAATCATTACCTATAATCAAGCGGTTTAATTGTCCTTTTTCTTTTAAAGTGCTAGCAACTTGGTGAGCTGCTTTAGGATTACCGCATTGTACAATTTCTAAAGTAAGGTTTGTTTCATCAATAAGTCTATCTATCTCTTCTGGTTTAATAGCTGTAGGTCCACCATTGATATGGTTAACTACGGTAGGATCAGTCTTTATAACATCATCAGCAGTTACTGTGGAACTGCCAGGAATGGAAGTACCGCCACAATGCATCATAACTCTAAAACCATGTTTTTTGGCCCATTTTACCATAGGTGCGGCATCTTCAGGCTTTTTAACTCCGCCTAATCCTATTTCACCTACCAGCCATACGCCTTGTTCAGCTAATTCAGCAAAATCTTCTTCTTTTAAACCGTGTTCTAAAATGAGAGCCCCTGCATGAAGCTTCACTCCACCTGGTCTACTGTTATAAGCACTTTTACTTGCTAATACTGCTAAGGCCTTTACACCTGCAGGATCTTTAGGACGTCCAGGAGTGTGAGGTTCACCAGCGGATATCATAGTAGTAACTCCGCCATGTAAAGAACTACTAATAAAATCTACAGTTTTTTGTCTAGGGGTGTAATCACCAATAACAGGATGCACATGGGAATCAATTAATCCTGGTGTAACAGTAGTACCATTTGCATCAATAACTTTTAGGCCTTTGTATTTTTCTAGAAGCTCTTCTCCACCAATAGCTGCTATCTTTTTATCCTGCACAACTATAGTGTTGCCTTCCCTAATGGGGTTTTTAATGTTACCGCTGACAATAGTACCAATGTTTGTGATGATTAATGAACTCATAGAAACATTACCTCTTTTCCCAAAGTAATCTATTTTATCTGCGGGCTTTTTTAGCCCGCAGATAATTGCTATTATTATTTACTTAAATATCTAGTTTCATATCTCCAGGTTTGATCCAACCTTTTTTCCTCATAATTTCAGAAATGACGAGAGTAAGAATTATAGGAAGTACGAAATGTAATATAGCGATTTTAAATAGCACTGCAGAACTTAAGCCCATAGCATCAATAGTTCCAAACTGACCTACTAAACCACTTGTTCCCATTCCTGCACCGATGGGTATGTTTTCCATGCGCATTATAGTTGTAGATAAAGGTCCTGTAATGGCTCCTGCCAAAGTAGGTGGAATCCAAATGCGTGGATTTTTTACGATATTAGGAACCTGAAGCATAGATGTACCTAAACCTTGAGACACCAGACCACCCCAACCGTTTTCTCTGTAACTTGCTACGGCAAAACCTATCATCTGTGCACTACAACCTACAGTTGCGGCGCCTGCTGCTAAACCACCCAGCTTTAACATTAATGCTACTGCCGCACTGGAAACAGGCAGTGTTAAGATCATTCCCATTAATACGGATACTAAGATACCCATAGGAATAGGTTGAAGTTCTGTAGCTTTCATAATCAAGATACCTAACCAAGTCATCGCTTTATCTATTCCAGGTCCTACAAACATACCCGTTGCCACACCAGTAATAATCGTTACAACAGGAGTCACAATAATGTCTACTTTCGTTTCTTTGGAGACGACTTTACCAAACTCAGCACCAACTACTGCTGCCACAAAACACCCAGCCGGGCCTCCTAGCTTATATCCAGCCATACCTGTTATGGTAGAAGCGAACATTACCAAAGGAGGAGCCTTTAAGCCAAATGCTACAGCTACACCGATAGCCGGGCCAGACATGGCCATAGCTTGTAAACCATAATCTACTAAGAAGGGAATACCAATTTTTTCTCCCAATACTTTTAAAATAAGTCCTACAATTAATGATGCAAATAATCCTAAAGCCATGGCACCTAAAGCTTCAATACCATATCTTTTAATAGAAAACTCAATATTCTTTCTCTTCAAGAAACTAACTTTTTCAGCTTGAACTTGATTTGTCATAAAGAACCTCCTTAATTACGTTCTTTTTTAATTTCTTTTAATAATTTTTCTGGAGTCACTGGCAAATCAGTAATTCTTACCCCTACTGCATCATATATGGCATTAACAATAGCAGCGGCAGTAGGTATTAGTGCAGGTTCTCCCACTCCCTTGGCACCAAATGGGCCTGTAACCTCTGGATCTTCAACTATGATGGGATATATTTCCGGAGTATCCATAGCGGTAGGAATTAAATACGTTGCAAGGTTGGGAGTTTTTATATTTCCTTTATCTACTTTCACTTGCTCCATAAGAGCGAACCCTACTCCTATCATGCACCCCCCCTCTATCTGACCTTCTACATTTATGGGGTTTATCGCTTTTCCCACATCATGGGCAGCGAAAATCTTTAAAACCTTTACTTCTCCTGTTTCTGTATTAACTTCTACCTCTGCAACTTGTGTTGCAAAAGCATAAGTAGCATATGGTTTGCCTTGTCCATCTTCCGGATTTAGAGCAGTAACATCCGGGTTAAACCAACCATGACCCAGGGTAAGTTTCCCTTCAGCACGACATTTACCTAAACATTCTTTTATTTTTACAAACTTATCCTTGTCGTTTTTTACAACTATCTTTCTATCTTCAAGAATTAAACTATCTTCATCTACCTCTAACATCCTAGCTGCCGTTTCTACTAATATTGTTTTAGCTTCTTTAGCTGCCATTTTTACTGCATTCCCGGATATATATGTTTGCCTACTGGCCGATGTGGCTCCTGCATCAGGAGTTATTCCCGTATCAGCAGATACAACCCTTACATCTTCTATGTCAACGCCCATTTCTTCGGCAGCAATTTGCGCTAAAGTTGTTGTTGAACCTTGCCCTATATCAGCACAGCCTGTTAAAACAATAACTGTACCATCATCAAGTAATTCTATATAAGCACTGGCCGGATTAGGTAACCCTGTATTTCCTATGCCGTACCACATGTTTGCCAAACCAACACCACGTTTTTTCACTATTTATCCCCCCTTAAAATTTGTCCCCTAGCACCTTTTCTGCTGCTTGTTTTGCACTTTCCATGGTAGATTTTAAACCTACACTGTGTTCCAATTTTGAACCTGTAGCTGTGATAGAGCCGGGAATAAACGCATTCTTCATACGAATTTCCAGAGGAGATATACCAAGTTTTTCAGCTAGTAAATTCATTTGTGACTCATGGGCAAATGCTACCTGAGGAACTCCAAAACCTCTCATAGCTCCCGCTTGCGGATTATTAGTATATACTGTATACGCTTCTACCTTGACATTAGGAATCTCATAAGGACCTGTAGCATGTACTGCTGCTCTGGTAAGCGTTCCAGGACCGTATGAAGCATAAGCACCTGTATCTCCAATTATTTCAGTTTGCCAAGCAATCAATTTTCCATCTTTATCGCATCCAGTTTTATACTTCATAATAAAAGGATGTCGCTTAACTGTATTACTAATGGATTCTCTTCTAGAATAAACCATCTTAACTGGACGTTTAGTAGCTTTGGCCAGGAGGGCAACATGTACGTGCACTGTAACATCTAGTTTTCCTCCAAATCCTCCCCCTGTGGTGGTCTGGATTATCCTGGCTTGATTCAAACCAATATTTAAATTGTAAGCAACATCTTTGCGGTCATAATGGGGATTCTGGGTACATACCCAAACGTTAACTACATCCCCTTCCATTTTTGCTACTCCCGCTTCCGTCTCTATATAAGCATGTTCTACCATGGAAGTTGTGTAATCTTGTTCTACAATCACATCACAATTTTTAAATGCTTCTGCTACATCGCCCTTCACTATTCTTCTGACTGCCATAATGTTTCCCTTTTCATAGAGCTTAGGTGCATCATCCTTCATAGCATCTAGGGGAGAAAAAACTGCTGGTAATTCTTCAACTTCAACTTCTATCAAATCTAAAGCTGCCTCTGCTATTTCTTCAGTTTCTGCTGCAACAATCGCTAGAGGATCTCCAATTTTTCTAATCCTTTGACCAATACCTACTAATACCGGTTCATCTTTTACTATAATCCCTGCTTTATTCACACCTGGTATATCTTGTTCCGTTAATACAGCATGTACACCGGGTAATTCTAGAGCTTGGGAAACATTTATTTTCTTAACAATTCCATGGGGGACTTTGCTACGTAAGGTTTTTCCATAGAGCATACCATCCATTTTAATATCAGCAGCAAAAATAGCAGTGCCAAGCACCTTTTCTTTAACATCTTTTTTCTTTACATTTTGACCTACAACTTTAAGTTGGCTCATATCTGCCCCTCCTTTCTTACTACTTATTCAGCTCTTTGCTGGCTTTTTCTACAGCTTTAACAATTTTTGCATATCCTGTACATCTACATAAATTACCGGAAAGACCTTTTTTAATCTCTTCAGGAGTTGGGTTGGGGTTTTCATCTAGCAAGGCTTTAGAACTCAGGATCATACCCGGAGTACAAAAGCCACATTGTACAGCACCCTCTTCAACAAAAGATTTTTGTAAAGGATGTAATTCCTCTCCCTTAGCTAATCCTTCGATGGTAGTGATCTTTTTTCCGTCTACAGTAACTGCCAGTACCATGCAAGAATTAACTGTTTTTCCATCCATAATTACAGTACAAGCTCCACATTCACCTTCACCGCAACCCACCTTGGTTCCCGTTAAACCTAATTCTTCTCTTATCAAATCCACTAGCAATACTTGTGGTTCTACTTCAACTTTATATTCCTTATCATTAAGGGTAAATTTAATTAGCTTTTTATTCATTGCCCACTTCCTCCCTTGCTCTTTGCAATGCTGTTTTCAATCCCTGATATACTAAGGAAGCCGCCGTAGTACTGCGATACTCTGCAGTGGAACGTATATCATCAATAGGTTTTATTGCATCCTGAGCCATTTGGGCTGCTTGCTTGAATACGTCATCTTCTGCTTTTTGACCCTTTAACCATTTTTCAACTTCAAGCAACCTAATAGGCGTTGGAGCAACGGAACCAAAAGCAATTCTAACCTCAACTATTTCATCTTTATCAACTCTCAGCCAAACCGCACAATTTATTACCGATATGGCTAAAGCCTTTCTTTTACCCATTTTTACAAAAGCTGCGCCTTCGCCTTCTTTGATTGATCTTACTTTTAATTTTGTGATAACTTGTCCCTCAGTTAAAAAGGTTTTTCCTGGTCCTTTAAAAATATCCAGGAGATTTTTTTCCTCTTTATGATTTTTACTCTCTATCTGAACTGTGGTATCAAGGACTAAAAGAGCCGGCACTGTATCGGCAGCTGGCGAAGCATTTCCAATATTACCACCTACAGTCCCTATATTTCTAATCTGGGGCGAACCTACTTGAGCAGCAGCTTCTGCTAAAACATAAGCATACTTCTTCACCAGATCAGATTCTTCTATTTCAGTGTGGGTAGCTAAAGGCCCTATATTTAAATGATCCTCCTCGCTACTTATACCTTTTAATTCCTGCACATCATTTAAATCTACAATGTTTTGTGGAGAAACAATTTTATCTTTCATTTTTACTACGATATCTGTCCCACCAGCTAAAAAATAATAATTCCTTAAATTATCTAGTACGTTTAATAGTTCTTCCATGCTTTTGGGATTATAATATTCAAAGTTCAAACTGCTCACCTCCTGAAAAATTGGGTTAATAATTATTTTCACATAATTATAGTTGCAAGATGCATGCCAAAAAAATGTTTTATCCTTTTTTTTTATATATTTTTTGTTTTTTTAACTATTCTTTTGTTAGAAAAAAAGAAAAAGGCAAAGATATCAAGGGTTCCCCTGTCTTTGCCAAAGTTATATATTTTTTTAACATGTTTTATTTGTTTTATCAGTTCTAGTTTATGGTTACTCTTAAATCTTCATGACATTTCAAGGTTGAAATAGTTAATACGGGATTTTTATCTACCCTTATGAGTACTGCATTTAAATAGCATTGCAAATTTGAAACGTATATTTCAGAATTGCAATGCCCCTGAGATTAGTCCAACCGGATTCCGTATTCTGTCATTTTTCTCCATAGTGTGGTAGTACTTATTCCTAATGAATGGGCGGCATCTTTTTTAGATCCTCCCTTAATTTTTAAGGCTTTTTCTATAGCTTCTTTCTCCGCCTCTGCTACAACTTCTGTTAAAGATAGCATTTTGGGCTGCTGTCGAATATTTTTATTTTCAAAAATATATGAGGGTAAGTGTCCTACATTTATAGTATTTTCATTAAGTTTAACCATATTCATGGCATGTTCAATGCAGTTTTGTAGCTGTCTAACATTACCAGGCCATTCATATGCTAAAAGATAATTCCTGGCTCCCTCACTTATCCCCACAACATATTTTCCCAGTAGTTTGTTATAGCTATTAATGAAATGTTTCACTAGCAGAGGAATGTCTTCTATACGTTCCTTTAAAGAAGGTACCTTTATTTGAACCACATTCAAACGATAGAAAAGATCTTCCCTAAAATTGCCTGATCTTATTTGCTCTGTTAAATCTTTATTTGTTGCGGATATAACTCTTACATCTATTTTTATGGACTGAGAACTACCGATTCTAGTAACTTCACGTTCCTGCAAAACTCTTAACAACTTACTTTGCAAATTATAATCCATTTCACTTATTTCATCTAAAAATATAGTTCCTCCATTGGCCTGCTCAAAAGAACCTGGATTACCACTTTTCTTAGCTCCCGTAAAAGCTCCACCTTCATAACCAAACAAATAACTTTCAATCAGAGATGATGGTAAAGCTCCACAGTTTATAGCTACAAAGGGTTCGGCACGCCTTTCGCTACTATTGTGTATAGCCTGAGCAAAAAGCTCTTTACCTGTTCCGGTTTCTCCAAGAATCAATACAGAAGAAATCCCTTGAGAAATAAACGAGGCTATACTTTTTACCTTTTTTATAGCGTCACTCTCTCCTATGATATCACTAAAATTATATTTAGCGTATTGGAACTTTTTAACTTCTTCCAACAACTTGTGTTCCCGTTGTGTACCTTCTTCATTATTAAAACCGAAGCCATATTCTTTAGTAATAGGAATTCTAACTCCAACTGCCCCAGTAACAGACATGGATTCTCCAATAACCGGTTTTTGCTTTTCCATAGCTTCCTGAGCTGCTTTACTAACACTGCCAATAAAACGCTTACTAATATTTCCTTGGTAATCATAACTTAATAATCTTGTTCCCTTATTGTCGAACAAAACGGCTTCCCCTCCAGCCACCCTTGCAATAAGAGGTAAAGCTTCTTGTAGTGCTTCTTTCAACTTTTGCTCCCGCAAAACAAGTTCGATATTACTTGCTGCTAACACATATTCCCCTATAGGAAAAGCCCAAGCTTCTGCATTCTCAACGATTACCGATTTTCCTGTTTGAATACTTCCTGTTTCTCCTGCTTTTTGGGCCAGCTTGTACACTTTTCCAATAAGTTCTTCTACTTCTTCACCTTCTGAATCAAAGGTTTTTATCCTCGCTCCATCTCTAGCTGTTACAGTGGCATATCCTCCTGATATTCTCGATATTACAGGTAATACATCGAGCAATGTTTTTAAAATTTCTGACATTTTTACACCTCTGAATCAAGTTTTCATATTTATGATTACCTTTATTTTAAAATTATATATAATAATATCGTGTTAGCAAGTATATAAATGAAACAATCTCTTTGTATATATTGGATATATGTATTATCACCCCTTATTTGGTAAATGTTTTCTCTTTATTTTTTAATTTTGTTAGAGTACAGTTACGACACTGTGCGGTGCAGTACCGTCGATCACAGCAACTCCTAAATCTGGAATTACCACCCCATCTAGCGAATTACTATCAGACGAACAATAATAGTATTCAATGTCATAACCTTTTTCATTGAAACGTGTTCCAATGTTTTTCATTAATGTAGATTTGCCGACACCAGGGCCTCCTTTAATGATAAAAATACGTCTAGGATTAACGATATAGTCATAAAATGAAAAGAACCCATCAGCTGTATTGCTTCCCGGAAATACCTTTTTTATTCTACCTTTGGACATAAATCCTCCTCCTCTGTAGAGTGGTTAATTTCACAATTAGGCTATGTATAACAACCTCATATGGTTACTAGAAACCGTATTGTATACCATATATTTAACCTAAAAGTTTTTCACTACTAAGACTCCTGCTGCTTTCAAGAGATAAGTAGTGCCAAGCCAGCTTGCATATAGTAATAGCTCGTAAGTATTACCAGCATGGATAACGAGTTCTAACCTTCAGGAGGAATTTAAATTCCTCCTGAAGGTTAGAACTCTGTTTATAAGAAGAAAGAACTGGTCGCAATTTTCACGACCAGTTCTTTCTTCTTTAAATTAAACCTTTCGATTTTAGAAAATCACGAGCAACATCTTTGCTCTCTTTTCTCTCAACCTCTACCTGATAATTCATATTTCGCATTTCTTTTGTACTTATTTGACCTGCCAAGGAATTAATAGCCTCCTCAAGTTCAGGATACTTTTCCCCAATCTCTCCCCGTAATAAAACTAATCCTTCACTAGGTATCATGGCATTTTGATCGTCTTCCAAAAGTACTAGCCCTAATTCGTCTATTTTAGCATCTGTGATATAGCAGGCAACAATATCAGCTTCACCTGCTTTTAAGGCTTGATACTTTACATTAATACCTATATTTTTAACTTCCTTAAAATCCATTTCATATTTTTCTTTGATTAAAGGAAAACCATCGGGCCTATCCATAAAGTTAATATCTGAAACTAATACTAGCTCTCCGGCAACTTTAGCTAAATCAGAGAAAGTATGCAAATCATATTTTTCTGCTACCTGAGAAGTTGCTGCTAATCCATATTCATCAGAAAATCCGAAACATTTAGAGCAAATCATATCATACTTTGCGGGAAGTTCTTTATTTACATACTCATATACTTTATCCGGTTCCCGTAAACCTGTATCTTTTAATACTGATGTATAAAGGGTTGATATATATGTAGGCCAGATATCAACTTCTTTTTGCTGCATAGCTTGCCATTGAATTATTTCGCTCTCCAAATCCACTGATTTCAAAGGTATATCAGTTTTTTCCTGTATGATTATTTTTAATAAATCTGCCATAACGCTAGCTTCTGTCCAAGTTTGTTGGGCAAGAATCACTGATTTATCAGCCTGTTCAGATTCCTTGTCACAACCGCAAATAGCCAGCATTGTAACAAACAAACATAATATAAGTGTAAATACCGTTAATTTTTTCAACAAAATTGTCCATCCCTTTCTTTGTCCCAAACATTTGAAAACAAGCAAGTATCATTATCTAAGTCTTAAACCTTTAGGCGTTAATACTATTTCTATCACTCCCAATATAAAATCAAAAATTAAAGCTAATAATGCAGAAAGTACTGCACCCACAACTATGTATTCCGTAACTAATTGTTGTAATCCTCGATAAATTAAAGATCCCAATCCACCTGCTCCAATAAGGGCCGCTAAAGCAGCAGTACCAACACAAATAACTGTTGCAGTCCTAATACCAGCAATGATTACCGGTAAAGCAATAGGTATTTGTACTTTTACTAAAACTTGTAAGCGATTCATACCCATAGCTTTCGCTGCTTCAAGCAATTCAGGAGTTACTTCTTTTACTCCTGTATAAGTGTTTCTTACTATGGGTAATAAAGCATAAAGAAATAGCGCAATTACTGTAGGTTTAAAACCAATGCCAAATAGCGGTATCATCATCGCTAATAAAGCCATGCTAGGTATTGTCTGTAATATTCCTACTAACCCCATGATTAGGGTAGCAACTTTTTTCAAGTTAGTTAATACTATGCCTAGAGGAACAGCAACAATTATAGCTAGCAAAACAGAAGTTCCTGTTATTATTACATGTTCTAAGGTTAAGTCAACTAGTTGCTCCCAGTTACTTGTACAATATTCAACAATGAGCTGATACATTGATGCTCTGTTCCTCCTTTATACCGGGATTATTATTGAGATTATTAACGCAGCTGCTTAATATTTCCGTGGTTACTAAACCCTTGATTTTATCATGTTCATCAACAACAGGGAAAATATTAGTATTATTACTAAACATACGGAATATCGCCTCCGCTACCGGTGTTGTTTTTTTCAATTTTTCTTTAACCGGACATATATAATTTTGAATATTGGTCTGTTTCGCCTTAATAATATTTTTTTGAGATATAAAACCTTTTAAATTTTCACTATTATCAACAACTACGCAATATGGTATACCACTATTATACATTTTTGCTAAAACTGAATTTACTTTTTCATTAATAGAAACTTTAGGCGGATTACTTATCATTATTTTTTCAACGCTTAGCAAATTTAACCATTTTATAGTCCTGTTTTCTCCAATAAAATTCTCTACAAAACTATTACGTGGGTTACTTAAAATAACTTTGGGAGTATCATATTGGATCAATTTCCCCTCACACATTATTGCTATCTTGTCTCCCATTTTTATAGCCTCATCAATATCATGGGTTACAAAAATAATAGTCTTCTTAATTTTTTCTTGAATAACCAAAAATTCATCTTGTAAACGAGCCCTAGTAATAGGATCAATAGCTCCAAAAGGCTCGTCCATGAGCATTATGGGAGGATCTGCACTAAGGGCTCTCGCTACCCCAACACGCTGTTTTTCTCCACCACTCAACTCACAAGGATACTTATTAATGTACTCATGAGGTTGCAGGCCAATTAAGTCAAGTAGCTCCATTACTCGCTTTTTTTGTCTTTTCTTAGGCCATCGCTTTAGCTCAGGTACTAAAGCAATGTTCTGTCCTACCGTCATATTGGGAAAAAGGGCTATCTCTTGTATAACATAACCTATGTTTCGTCTTAAGTCTGTGTTTGTAATATCGTGCGCATTTTTTCCATTTATGTATATATCCCCTGAAGTAGGTTCAATCAAACGGTTAACCATTCGCAGAGTTGTAGATTTGCCGCAGCCGGAAGGCCCAATAAGTACACATGTTTCTCCTTCTTTCACTTGTATATTGAGGTTTTTTACTGCCACTTTGCTATTCGAGTAAGTTTTACTAACATTATTAAACTTTATCATGCATTATCCCCCTCATGCCAAAAAGGTACTTATCTTAACAAGCAATGTTTTTTCCTCAAACATTACCGTTATATAGTACCTTTTTCTTCATATATATTAACTAATATTTATATGCAATTAATTCTTTTCATAATATTAATAACCTTACAAGTCACACTTTTAGCGTCGACGCTACATATTACGACCCGGTGATTATTATAGTTCATATACTTTCCTTTGTCTAGTTTAAATTTATAGTTTATCAAAAATTTTTATAGTTGTAAATTGTTTTTTTATAAATTATATTAAGTATTTTTTTACCATGATATTATACTCTAAAGCACCCTACATGAACTTTATTTTTAATCTCCCAGATTACTACTATAACAATATTTCCCTTGACATAATAATAGATAAATGATAGTATATTTCTTGCTTGAGTTTATCATCTGCGGAAGTGCTGGAATTGGCAGACAGGCACGTTTGAGGGGCGTGTGGGGTAACTCGTGCGGGTTCAAGTCCCGCCTTCCGCACCAAAATAAGTAAACTAAAACCACTGAGAAATCAGTGGTTTTTTTGTTGATAATTTGAATTTCTATAAAATTGAAATCAGATCAACCGTGGTAGCTCATGGATGCTCCACAAAGCCAATACCTATTGCCCCCGGTCCAGAATGTGCCCCTACTACAATCCCTAGATTGCTTTTAAGTATTTGACCACAATAATTTGTTTTTTCTCTTAAATAATCACACATATAATCCGCATCTTCCTGGCATTCTGCATTTTGGATAATAATTATCTTTCTATTAATATCAATAATTCTTGAAGCTGCAAGATCTATCATATTTTTAAGTGATTTTTTTCTTCCTCGCACAGTTTGGATAGGATGAACTACGCCATCAATAAACTCACATACGGGCTTAATGTTGATTAGTTTGCCCAGAAAAGCAGTGGCTCCTCCAATTCTGCCTCCAGCCTTCATATATTTCAAGCTGTCAACCACAAAAAGTGAACTTATATTCCCAACCATTTTATGTATCGATTCAACTATATCCTCAAAATCCCTACCAATGTCAATCATTTTAGCGATTCCAATTTCCAAGGCCGCCTGCCCACAAGCGCAAGTGTTCGAATCAATTACTTCAATTTTGACATTCTTATTTCTCTCTTTAAAAATCTCTTTTGCAGAAATAGCATTTTGAAAGCTAGCCGATAATTTAGAAGAAATTATCGTTACAATAAAGTTTTTAATACCCTTGCTATACTGATCCTCAAACGCACTCAACCAATCATGAATATTAGGAGCAGAAGTCTTGGGAATGTCATCAGGGTATTCTTCCATATGTTTATAAAACTCACTTGCTTTATACTCCACATTCTCCCGGTAGTAATTTGTGTTCTCAAATTTGAAGTAAAATGGAACTTCTCTGATGTTGTAGTGTTTGATAAATTCTCGCGGTAAACTCCCTGAAGAATCAACTATTTGACATATTTTTTCATTCATCTACTCACCCTCATATTCCCATATTCTCTAGCCAACTGTTAATATGCAACCAACATTTGGTTAATTTATATTATATTACATATTTATAATTCAATAAACCTGCATAAAGTAATTTCGCCAATGAGGAGCGTACGGGATAACTCGTAGGGGGTTCATATCTCTCCTTCCTCACCATGCCGAGTGATCTTACAGCATTTGAGAAGTTCGCTGTTTCTCAAATGCTGTAAGATCACTTAAAAAGAACTAACCTTTTGCGAAAGGAGTAGCCGTAAGCTACTCCTTTTCTCATTTATATCAACACTTCCGATTATGGAATTGTTGATATGTGGGTAATCTCACTATAAATAGTATTTTCCAGTCATTTTCGTCACAGCTATTCGTATCACCGCTGTACCTTTAACCATATTGTTGGGAATTTCATGGTTTACTAAATGAGGTGTATATTTTTCCACGATTTTTTTCAGAACATTTCTTTTATCCTCGACATCATCTACAAGTTTGGCAGTACCGGAAATAATTACACTTTCGTATTTTGTATTTGTATCGCATGGGTTTCCATTCGGGTCCAACAGCAATTTATCCATTTCATAAACAGAAAATCCAACTCTGGAATCGTGGGCAATATTGTCGAGCTTTTTACCCTTTGGCAACCCATGAAAAAAGATTGAATCATCGCAATAGACAAAATGGACGGGGGTACTGTACGGTGTGCCATCAGGATTCAATGTTGCCAAGCTGCCGGTTTGTACTCGCTGAAGCAACAGGTTTATCTGTTGTTCATTCAAAGGGTGTGTTTTCATGCGGTGTTGCATATAACATAGCCTCCTTATCAAACTGTCACTTTTTCCTTTACTATACTACAAAACCGGTACCCTCATAAGGGCCAGTTTTGACAAATTCATGGGATACAGTTGGATTAAGTGAACCAAGCTTGAGATAAAAGCTCTACAGCCCTCGGGATGTCCTTCTCTGTCATCATGCCATATCCCAAAACAAGGGCATTATTCCTATAGTTCTGTTTGTTTAGCCAGAAAGGGGATACAGGACATACCTTGATTTTGTATTCAGTTGCTTTTCGGACCAGCTCATCTTCCTGCTGTCCCTCCAAAAACTCCAGAATAATATGCAATCCAGCTTGGTGACCATAGATTCGCACCTTATTGCCCATCTTTTGTTCAATTGAATCAAGCAAAATATCGTGCTTCTTTTTTTGAGATAGACAAATCTTCCGTACATGCTTTTCCCAATGTCCATCCGCCATAAACCGGGCCAGAATTTTCTGTTCTATCACTGGTACAGTACATTGATATCCAGTAAATCTCTCTTGATATATCGGTAAAAACCATGTTGGCAATATCATATATGCCATCCGAAGGCCAGGAGAAAGTGCTTTGGAAAATGTACCAATATAGATTACGCGCTCATATTGATCAATGGATTGGAGAGATGGAATAGGCCGCCCGTTATAGCGAAATTCGCTATCATAGTCATCCTCGATAATGATATTGTCATATTCTCGCGCCCAGTTTAAAATTTCGATTCGCTTCTGAATTGGCATAACGGCACCCATTGGAAATTGGTGGGATGGCGTAATGTAAACCATTCTTGCAGGTGATGCGGCAAGTTCATTTAATCCAATTCCATCTTCACAAATTGGTATCGGCGAAATATTGAATCCATTACTTCGGAAGATAATGCTGGCACCATTATAGCAGGGCTCCTCCATGGCTACTTTTTTTTCCACGTAGGGGAATATTTTTATCATAATTTCAAGAGCAGATTGTGTACCACTACAAATTACAATCTGTTCCGGTTTGCAGTTGACTCCCCGGCTGTGATACAAATATTCCATGAGTTGGATTCGCAAATCTATGTCTCCTTTTATATCGCAGTCGCCGTGGACTTCTTGGGCCTTCGGTCCATTCAATACATCAGTCATATACTTTCTCCAGAGCTTATACGGAAAACTCTCAGCAGCAAGATTTCCATATTGAAAATTATACAGAATATTTTCACTTTCACTATTGGAAGCAACATTCACCGCTTCCCTCGTTGTTAATCTCTCTATTGTCTTCTGATTAAGATCAAATTGCAAATTGTTGACCACATAGCCAGAGCCAGCCACGCTTGTAATGTATCCCTCCAGTACTAGTTGCGCGTAAGCATTTTCGACAGTATTCCGTCCAATTTGTAATTCTCTTGCCAAGGCCCTAGTGGAGGTTATCCGTGTGCCAATAGATAAATTTCCCATAATAATATCATGTTTTATTTGTTCATATAACTGCTGATAGATTGGTTTTGGGCTTTCAGGCTCAATGTGCAGCATTCACGTTTCCCCCATTCACTGATATCTTCCAGAATTATATCATAAAAATATATCATAAAAAGATTAACTGTATCCTATAAAAATTAGAAAACCGCCCCTATGCAACACGACACTTTATGCGTATACTATCTTATAGTTAAAAATACATTAACAAAACTGTCTCTGGAAAGGTAGTGTGCTGTGAAAATACTGTTTTCTATAATAGGTTTCCTCTTGCTTGGTTTAGGCATTGTTGGCGTGATATTGCCTGGTTTACCAGCAACTCCATTTTTACTTATAGCATCATACTGTTTTGCCCGTAGCTCTCGAAAATTGTACACTTGGATTGTCGGAACATCATTGTATCAAAAGCATCTTGCCACCTATGTCAAAACCAAAGCTATGACAAAACAAACAAAAACGTACATTTTGATATTTGCCACAGTATTATTATCAATTGCTTTCTTTACAACTGCAAATATATTTGTTAGAACAGTGCTAATTGCAGTATTATGTATAAAATACTATATCTTTATTTTTCGCATCAAAACACGAACATAATTAATCACTAATTATTACCATAGCTTAATAGCCTTTCATTTTAAAATGGTATAAAAAACACCGTAGATTTTCATAAATCTACGGCGTATATGGTGTTTTTCTCCTAAATTACTTTCATTAGATATAATTCTTATTCAATAGAGTTGACATCATACGGTGTTTCTTGATATACATAATAATTCAACCAATTAGAAAACAATAGATTTGCATGTCCCCTCCATCTTACAATGGGAGTCTTTGTGGGATCATCATTGGGATAATAGTTCCGAGGTACTTCTATGGGCAGCTTCTTGGCTACATCCCGCTCATATTCACTTTTCAAAGTCAGAGGATCATATTCTGAATGGCCTGTTACAAAGATCTGACGGCCATTTTGCGAACTCACTAAGTATATTCCCGACTCTTCAGATTCAGACAGGATCTTTAATTCTTTATGCTTTACAATATCCTCTCTTTTTACTTCTGTATGCCTGGATTGAGGCACAAAAAATTCATCATCGAAACCTCTTAGTAGTTTTATATTCTTTTTAAGTACCTGGTGCTTAAATACACCAAATATTTTACTATCCAAGGGATACTTAGGCACTCCATAGTGATAATATAATCCTGCTTGTGCCCCCCAACAAATGTGCAATGTGGAATATACATGATTCTTGCTCCACTCCATGATTTCCTTCAGTTCTTCCCAATAATCTACTTCTTCATATTCCATTTGTTCCACAGGAGCACCCGTTATAATCAACCCATCAAACTTTTCATGCTTTATATCTTGAAAAGTAGTATAAAATTTGACTAGATGTTCTTCTGAAGTATTCTTTGATATATGTGACTGCGGATGAAACAATACAATATCAACCTGCAAGGGTGAATTGCCCAGTAATCTCAATAATTGTGTTTCTGTTATTATTTTTGTAGGCATTAAGTTTAAAATGGCAATTTTAAGAGGTCGAATATCTTGATGAAATGCCTGGCTTTCATCCATCACAAATATATTCTCATTATTTAGCTGCTCTTTTGCTGGTAATTGATCATGTATTTTAATGGGCATATCTGGTCCTCCGTCTATTCTGCTGCTTTTTCCAAGGCCGCTTTTAAATCTTGAATCAAATCATCCACATCTTCCAATCCAATAGAAACCCTAATCATATCTGGTGTCACTCCGGCCAACAATTGTGCATCCTCCGTCAACTGAGAATGGGTGGTACTAGCAGGATGTATAACTAGTGATTTTGCATCAGCTACATTGGCGAGTAATGAGAATATCTCCAGATTCTCAATAAACTTCTTACCAGCCTCAATGCCGCCTTTAATACCAAAAGTAAAGATAGATCCTGCCCCTTTAGGCAGATATTTTTTCGCCAAATCATAATATTTGTTACCTTCTAAGCTAGGATAATTAATCCAAGAAACCCCAGGATATGATTGAAGAAATTCTATTATTTTTTTTGTATTTGCTACGTGTTTTTCCACTCTAACGGATAAGGTCTCCAAGCCTTGAAGCAGTTGAAAGGAATTAAAAGGACTTAAACATGCACCTGTATCTCGTAAAAGCTGTACTCTTGCTTTAGTAATATATGCTGCTGGTCCACAAGCTTCCGTGTATTTAATTCCATGATAACTGGGGTCTGGCTCAGTCAGCCAGGGAAATCTCTTGCTTTTTTCCCAATCAAATTTTCCCGAATCAACCAAAATACCTCCGATGGTTGTACCATGTCCACCTAGAAATTTGGTTGCAGAATGAACAATAATATCTGCTCCAAAGTCGATGGGTTTAATTAGATAAGGGGTCCCAAAGGTATTGTCTACAATGAGGGGCACCCCTTGGGAATGAGCAATCTCTGCAACTGCCTCAATGTCTATTAAATTAATCCCAGGATTTCCTATGGTTTCAATAAACACGGCCTTTGTCTTTTCATTGATAGCTTCTCTAAAGTTTTTAGGATCATCGGGATTCACAAAGTTCGTCTTTATTCCCAATCTAGGTAATGTTGTTGAAAATAGATTATAAGTTCCTCCATATAACGTACTGGCTGAAACAATTTCATCTCCGGCACCTGCAATATTAAGTATTGCATAGGTAACCGCAGCAGCCCCCGAGGCCGTTGCTAGTGCTCCCACACCCCCTTCAAGAGCTGCTACTCTTTGCTCAAATACATCTGTTGTAGGATTCATAATTCTCGTATAGATATTCCCAGACTCCTTTAACGCAAAGAGATTCGCAGCATGGTCTGTATCTTTAAATACATAAGAAGTGGTCTGATAAATAGGAACTGCTCTAGAACCTGTTGTCGGATCAGGTTTCTGACCACCATGTAATTGCACTGTATCAAAGTTGTGTTGTCTTGTACTCATCATCAATCTCTCCTTTTAAGTATTAACTTTTCATTATTTAATTCATATATGTCCATAGTATTTGGTAATTTATATTCTAAAAAACGAACCCCCTTTCGAAATGAAAGAGGGTCAATATCATTGTTCCTCTCACATCTCCCAGTATTTAAAACTGTCGGAGTTAGCACCATTGCTTTTTCAAGCCGGTTGCCGGGTTTCATAGGGCCGATCCCTCCACCTCTCTGGATATGAGCTTTTATTTAATTTTTAAAACCTTCATCAGCTAAATCAAAAACCTCTTTCCTTAAGAAAGAGGCAACTATACATATCCCCTCTCTCATCTGCCGATCCATGTACGTCGCAGGAATTGGCACCGCTACTTTATCAAGCCGGTTGCCGGGTTTCATAGGGCCAGACCCTCCACCTCTCTGGATAAGAGATCACTTTGTATTCAACTGTTAATGGATAATATAACAGGTTATACCTGTCCTGTCAATGTATTTTTCGAGGAGAGAACTTCCCATGCTTCTCCCTATTACACCTTTTTCCCAGAATAAAACAACCTTTTGTTAAATAATTTAATTGTGTATAATAGAATAAAGTTAGAGGAATATTTTTTCATACTATATTTCAACCACCGGAGCAAAGAATATAATTTACGAGCTATAATTCAATTAAATACTTTTATAAAAGAATACTACATAAATAAAAAAAAGGATGTGAAAAGTCATGGGTAAAAAAGGTAAACTATTTAGAATTGTCGGTGGAGTCGCAGCAATAGGTGCAGCAACTGCGACAGCTTTATATTTCAGAAAAAAGAATAAAGAAAAACAACAAGAAGTGATTAAACCTGAGGATAATTCGGCAATTTTAACAGATAAAGGTACTTGCAATGAGCAAGAAGTAGCTGACAATACTTCCATTAAGATGAAAGACGAGCTCTCAAACCCTGAGGTTCTTTGCAGTAGTGAAAGTGCATCAATTGAAGAGGCGGTTCCCCTTTTACAAACTGAAGATACAGCAGATCCAAAAGAAATAAAGTAACTGTTTTTTATATCAAAAGCATACTACACCACTGACACTTTTACGCAAAATAAGTAATTTAATAACAACCCGGTATTAACAGTTGTAACGGGGAAACATTATTTATGTTTTTCCTGTTTGCAACTGTTTATTTTATTCAATCTAAACCAAGTGCTCAAAACACATCATCCCCTTTTTTTACCATTCACGAAGGAAATTTCCAATTTCTGTGGAATTTAATAAATACTATCCTTTTTTGAGGAGAGAAACAAATGAATAATAAAATACTGATTATTATCTTCAAAGTATTCTTCTTTACTTTAATACCAGCAGTATTTTTTTATTTATCCCAATCTAACAGTTATTTAGATACATTGCAAAAAGCTGGTTATATAGGACCTACTGTTGATATAATTAACTTGAAAGATACTTTTTTAATTTTAGGTATATTTCTCTCGACTATATTACTTAGCTTTAATTATGCCGTTTCAGAGATAAGTTGGAAAAAAGCAACCCATCAGCGCGACTCTCTTCTGAAATATAATAAAGATATCTTTATTTCTTATCTGGAAAACAAACTTGATATTAAAAACATTAACTTAAATATCAGGATATACGTGCCTAATAAAAGCATTATACTTAAGATTAAGAATATAATTAACTATATGTTAAACAGACCCATTATTAGGGAATTTTCCGTTAAAAATATTGGCAGTCTAGCAGATATTGGTAATATGTATAAATTAAGCTTTCAAGTAGAACCCCAAGCCCAAGGAATAGTGGGACAATGTTATCAGTTAAAAAAAATCATTTGCGATGATAATTTACAGCTTATCAATAAATCACAATACAACCTTACGGAATATCATATTAATAAGCTATGTGATCTAAAACTTATAATATGTGCCCCTATTTTTGATGAAAAAAACAATGTAATTGCTGTAATCTCTTTTGACAGTAAAGAAAGTATAAATATGTCGGGCAATGAACATATTTGGAAACATCTTGTAATTAACTATTGCGAATTCCTTCATGAATATCTCTCTGAACTGTTTAAATAAAAGGAGGATCTACCTTGAAGATATTAACTAATGAAATTCCGTATATTCTGAATACCTATGAAAAAGAAAAGTATATGGTGGAGCTTGGGAATATTGCTTTTGCCAGTAAAAAAAATAGTAAGTCAAAATCTTTTAAAAAAATACGACTCGCTCAAAAAAAATTTACAATAGCCAGAAACCACTCTAAGGATTACTACCGTATAGCAAATAAACGAGATACTTTATTAGATCAGACTAAATAAACACCTAAAGTTAATAGCATTTTCTCTCTCCCTTAGCCTTTAACAGCTAAGGGTTTTTTATTAAAATCCACCAAATCATGTATACAATATTTTTTTCTAAATTGTTTGAAATTTCGTTTTTTACAGCATATAATATACCTAAATTATTGAATCCTTGTATGATTGGAGGAATGTATACATGGATGCCTTATTAACTTACAATACTCTCGCTGACCAAGATGATTTAGCCGAAATCCTTAGTGAATTTGAAGGCTGTTTAATGGCAGAACATTAAAATAACAGATCTAAAAAAGGGCTGCTACACATTGAATTAAATTCCATGTGTAATAGCCCTTTTTTGTTAGCAGACCAGCCCCTTTGTAGATAAAACCATGGGATTAGACACTTCTTGAGGCAATAAGGTCTACATGGGTTCCTGCTATATTTTGCACCAAGACATCTCCTACAGAAATAGGTGGTTTTACTTCTATCTTATCAACTGCTCTCATACATGCGGAAATTTTATTTTTTGGAATAGGGTCTCTTGTTTTTACAGGAAGCATTTTTAGCTTTCCATCTTTTATTTTTACAGTAGTTGTTACAACTCTTGTTGGATTAGTTAACTCTTTTACGCCATATATTTTTCCTCTAGGACATTTATTACCTCTTACAACATATTCATCGCCCTTTTTTTCTATTTCTAAGTAGCAGCCATTAGGACACACAATACAGATTATTTCTTTGCTTTTCATTTAGGCACCCTCTTTCTCTAATAAAATACTTATCATTGAACCCTCTTCACAAACTAGATCATCTTTTTGTATTTCTAGTGACTCCATTTCTCCCGGCGCTAAATGTTTCTTTTTTATTCTTTTAATCTCTTTATCATTAATTTTTACAACCATATATACATCCTGATATACATTATCTACTCTCATAAAAAGATCCAGTTTCTGACCTACATTTGCTATTCTTACCCGTTGGGGAACAATATAGCGAATTCCCTTTTCGGGATGTGTGTGCACTGTTTGACTTTCTTTTTTTATTTCTTTCTTAATGTACCCAGCAGCATTTTTTCCTGCTCTTCTACTTTCTTGGGTAACAAAGTCTACCAAATCATGGACATGAACAACATTTCCACAGGCAAAGATCCCCTCCACACTGGTTTCCATTGCTTCATTTACAGTAGGCCCATAAGTTATTGGATCCAATTCGATGCCGGCATTATATGATAATTCATTTTCAGGAATCAATCCTACAGATAATAATAATGTATCGCAGTCAAATTCTTGTTCTGTTCCCGGAATTATCTTTTTATTTTCATCTACCTTGGCAATAACGATTCCTTCTACCCTGTCTTTCCCTCTGATCTCAGTTAAGGTATGGCTCAGCAATAAGGGAATGTTATAGTCTTCCAAACACTGTACAATATTACGGGTTAAACCTCCTGAAAAAGGCATTAATTCCACTACTGCTAATACTTTTGCTCCTTCCAAGGTCATTCTTCTAGCCATAATAAGTCCAATATCTCCAGATCCTAAGATCACTACCCTTTTTCCCACCTTATGTCCTTCCATATTTACAAACCTTTGAGCCGTACCTGCAGTATATATACCAGCCGGTCTAGTGCCTGGAATGTTAATAGCCCCTCTTGTTCTTTCTCTACATCCCATAGCAAGAATAACTGCCCCTGCTTTTATGGTCATAAATCCGTCTATAGTATTGATTGCATGAATTTCTTTATCTTTATTAATGTCAAGAACCATTGTATCCAACTTATATGCAATACCCATTTGCTTCAATTCGTGAATAAATTTTTCCGCATATTCAGGTCCCGTTAGCTCTTCTTTAAAAACATGTAAACCAAAACCATTATGAATACATTGCTGTAATATTCCTCCTAATTCTCCATCTCTTTCGATAATTAAAATACTTTCTATTCCGTTTTTCTTGGCTTCTATAGCCGCAGCCAATCCTGCCGGGCCTCCTCCAATGACAACAATCTCATAAGTTAACATGTATTTACCTCCTGCTCAGTTTTCTATAGCTAATTTATTAAGATATACGATTTTGGGCCATCCTTTACAATTTCTGTGATATCTTTGCCCAATTCCCGTGCCAAGATTTCCATTACCCGCGGTCCACAAAACCCTCCCTGACATCTCCCCATTCCTGGTCTTACTCTTCTTTTAATAGCATCAACAGTCCTAGCTCCTGCCGATCTATGAATGGCATCAACAATCTCACCTTCCGTAATACTTTCACATCTACAGATAATTCTGCCATAGCGAGGATCTTTCTTGATTACTGCTGCTTTTTCTTCAGCATTTAGCTCCATAAAACGAAGCACCGGCCTTCTCTCCGGTTTGAAATCCGTCTTTTCTTTTAAGCTACCTACTAAGTTTTTTAAAAGATCTACTGTATATTCTGCAATGGCTGGTGCTGCAGATAATCCAGGAGATTCAATTCCAGCAACATTAATAAATCCTTTCGCCTCTTCTGCTTCTTGAATAATAAAATCCCCCGTATCAGGTGTTGCTCGCAACCCTGCAAAACTTGTAATGGTTTTATGAAAGGGGATTTTATCTATTGTTTTTCTAGCCGTCTTTCTTATCAAAGCAATGCGTTCACTGCTTGTTGCCGTATTCTCTTTATCTATAATATCTTCAGTATCTGGCCCCACTAATAAATTGCCATGGACAGTAGGTGCCACAAGCACACCTTTTCCTAAGTCAGTTGGAGCTTGAAAAATAACATGGTTTACAAGATTCCCTACACTTTTATCTAGAATATTGTATTGTCCCCTTCGGGGATGTATTGTAAAAGTTTTTGAGGTTACCATTTCATTGATTTTGTCAGCATATACGCCTGCACAATTTATCACATATCTTGCTGAGATGTTTTCTGCTTTCGTGTAAATACAATATCCCTCCTCAATTTTCTTGATATCTATTACTTCCCGCTCAAGTTTAAGTTCTACTCCATTATCTACTGCATTTTCTGCCAGGGCTTCTGCTAATTCCCATGGACTCACAATTCCAGCAGTAGGTGCATACAGGCCCCCTATAACATTTTCATTTAAATTAGGTTCCATTTTTATTATTTCTTGCTTGGTTAATATTTTCATAGCGGGTATACAGTTCTTAAGACCTCTTCGATGCAAAACTTTAATAGTATCCATTTCTTCTTTATTTGTAGCAATAACAAGAGACCCTATTCTTTTAAAGGGTACGTCTAATTGTTTACAAACCTGATCATATAGGGTATTTCCCCTAGCATTTAATCTTGCCTTTAAAGTACCTGGCAGTGCATCATAACCAGCATGTACAATTGCACTATTTGCCTTAGTGGTACCGTTGGCTACATCTGCCTCTTTATCTATTAATACGATTTTCAAATCATACTTGGATAACTCTCTTGCAACGAAAGTCCCTATTATACCCGCACCAATTACCGCTACATCGTACATATTAATGCCTCCCTTTAGTCTAAAAATAAAAAAAGCCGTACAAAGTTAAACTTATGTGTATAAGCTAACTTCATACGGCTCTCTCATCTCAAGCCTTAACTATATTAAATTTATAACTATAAATTCATTATATCATATTAAGTCCTCTGTGAATATTACCCCTGAGTCTTTCTTTTATTATCCACCAATTAGTATCGCTGGATAATTTAGATTACAATTAATTCTATATATACCAGAGCTCTTCCTTACTAGTTGATATACCTATCACTCCAGCTTTGAGACATTCGATTACATCTTCCTTATCAATAATTAGTCCACCTGCTATGAGGGGAAGATTTGTTGTTTGAGGTTTTATATTTTTAATAACTTTGGGCATGTTCCCCGGCATAATCTCTATTGCATCTGGTCTTGTAGTCCGCACTGAATTTATCCCTGACTCCACGGAAAGAGAATCTAAGAGAAAAAGTCTTTGTATAGTACTTATATTCATGGTCTTTGCTTTTTTTACAAGATTAACTCTTGTAGTAATAATTCCATCCGGCCTCATATTTTCCTGAATATACTTTAGTGCCATCACATCTTTTGAAAAGCCTTCCATTAAATCAACATGTATATATATATCCATATCTGCATCTTTGACTTTATCAATGCTATCTTTTAAATTGAAAATATTTCCAGTAAGTAAAAATACTATTTCGCAAGGGGACTGAATGGCTTGTTCAAGTTTTTCCACACAGTTTACTGCTGCAATGATGGGATTTTTTTCTACTTTCTGGTAAAATCGGCTGTTCACAGTATTTCCTCCTTCTTAATTTTATTATATCACTCTATGGCTCCTAAATTAAATAAATATAACTTGTATTTTATAGCGATGCACAAATACATGTATACAATATTTTTTTGTAAATTGTTTGAAATTTTATTTTTCAAGGCATATAATATACTTAAATTATTGAATCCTTGTATGAATGGAGGAATGTATACATGGATACCTTATTAAGTTATATTGCTTCCACTGACCAAGATGATTTAGCCGAAATCCTTTTATGTGAGTTTGAAGGCTGTTTGATGGCAGAACATTAAAATCAAATGTAGAAAATTTCGCTCCAGACCAAGCAGCCTGGAGCTTTTTTTTGTTTACTCTAGAAGTTTCTCATCAATTCGGGTTCGGTTTTACCATATCTTATAGTTGCTTCTTGAGGAAGGAAAAGACCTGTATTCTCATCCCTTCCTTGCAGAATATATCTAGCATGGGTCAACCCTATGGTTTCACTGGCTCTTTTAGCTAGGCTAGTGATTTTGTCACTTTCACTTTTTACTCTATTAATAATAAGGGTTAACTGAGTATCTGGAAAATCAGTTGCCATATAAAAATCTCCTTGACTATCGCCGGCAACAAGTATGGGTCCATACCCATACTTGGATACTAACTTCATTCTAATGGCTTCCGTCTTCCCTTTTTGTTGGGTTTGAGGATATCCTTCTTTATATGCTGTTTGATAAATTCCCGCTGCATCATTTTCTAATCTCATTCCGATCACATTATCCATAGGTACATTATATCCATATTTTAGATAATTAGAAAATACCCTAACTACATCATCCATAGAAGCGGAACAAATATAAACATCTATACCATTATCTCTTAGAACATTCATTAAATTTGACATTTCCGGAACTATCCGAAGACCTCTCTTGTATTTACCAGTAACAACACCTGCTCTACCAGGAAGCTTTTCAGAACTAGTCAGAGTATACAGTTCCAATTTTTCTCCTAAATTATAATCATTAGATTTTTCCGTAATATCCATAACTTCTGCAGATGTCATTCCGGTAAACAAATATAGTACCCAAGGATAGCTTATATCAGAACTGAATGTTCCTCCTATGGCTTCATAAAGATAAGCTAATTTTCCTCTAAAGTCTAGAAATTCTTCCGTCTTTCTAATCTCTGCAAGAGTCATTTTTCCTGCTAAGCCCTCGTAATTTTCATAGAGAAATTTATACCTTTTGTCAAGATCATAGGCTATTTTTTTGATATTTACCGGTTTCCCTTGTAAATTATTGTACTCTTCAGAAAAATCGTCCTCGGGGATGTTCATTCTTATAGCTTTAGCAAACTCTTCAGGAGACATTTTGAATAATAGGTTTTCTATTTGATAGCGAAATAGTGCTTCCTGAGTATCATTAAAAATGCAAGTTTGGTCCCAATCAAAGATAGCATAAGGTTTATTATATATGTCATAACTAGAACTTTTAATACCATTCTCATCGATTAAAGTCTGGAGTCTTTTTAAATTGGCGGGAGACCATTTGCCTCTGTCTAAAATAGGAATATCTTCATAACTATTTACACTAGCTTCTTCCGCTAATGCTGGCACCGGCTGAAGAATACTAAATTTAAAACAAAAACTGCTTCCTAAAAGCAACGCCATAATCATTAAGCCCGTAATAAATTTCCCCACTCTTTTCTTCATATTTATCCTCCTTTTTAATATTAATGATGCATTTTTTTAATGAGTTATGCCCCTCCTTTCTAATAGCTTAAAACACAAAAGAAGCCCCCGGAAATAATTATTCCTTGGGCTTCTTTGCCAAAAGAGAGTCACCACTGCGTGACCAACATTTTGTACTATTAAGAATATTCTAGCATAGCTTTGGTTTTCCTGCAATTACCAATTAAATATTTTACTCTTCTTGTTGCCGGTACTTTACTGTATATTGTCCCCCTTTTATCTCATATATAGTGCTAATCCCTGGGGATAGCACTTCTGCAAGCTTTTTATTTGTGAAAAATTTTACTGCTATTCCACAACTGGTACTCAATTTTCTAGGTACAGGCATAGTTTCATTTTTGATGCCCATTTTGTTCAATTCGCGCGCAAATCTAATGGCAGCAGACTGGGTATGGAATAAAGCAAGATACTCTTTCATAAATTATCTCCTCAAAAACAAACGGAATGTTTCATCATCTTCTCTAACTTCCACCTTATACCCGCTGTTCTTGGCAAACCTTTCTATATTTCCTTTAGCGATGTTGCTGTCTACTAATATTTCTACACCTTCCGGAAAAAGCTGCAACGCTTTTTTAGTTAATAAAATGGGCTGTGGACATGATAGTCCTCTGGCATCAACTAGTTTCTTTTCATCATTCATAACGAACAGCTCCTTCCCTTTTATCCCAAGTAAACTTTTCACTAAAAACATACGATACCAGTACTACAAAAAGCAGACTTAAAATTACCGCCACCTTTCCATTAAAAGTAGGACCAGCAGGGCTGGAAGCCAAGGAGAAATTATGAGCAAAAGCAGCACCTGCTGTCATTCCTAAAACGGCCACTGCTGAGTCTATATTTCCTTGACCAGCTAAAATTAGCTGACGCAAAGGACATCCTCCCAGCAACACAGAACCCCACCCGGTAAGCACCATGCCTAAAAAATTCCATAAGACATCAACGTGGGCTACTGGCTGCTCTGCAAAGCCATATTTAGCAAAACCTAGTACATAATTGCCCCCAGCTGAAAATAATAAAATAGCCAAGAATCCGGAAAGCAAATAGCTATCCTTAAATAAAATAAGGTCCCTAATGCCTCCTACCATACATAATCTAGTTCTCTGAGCAACGGCCCCTACAACCAAGCCAACTATAAGGGCTAACCAAAGAGGCGCATGTTGTGAGCCAGGCCCTTTTGTACTAAAAAATAAGATTCCTGGAACTAAACATAATACTAGTAGTAAGCTTACGTTTATTACAGGAAAAATAAAACCTTCTTGGGGAATAAGCCGATAATTTCTCTGTAAACTAAAACCTCTATGTAAAAATACTATACCTATGCCAATACCTACAATAAAGCCTGCCAAACCAAAAATAGCATTGAAATCTCCCCCGCCTAACCTTAATACCATTCGCAAGGGACAACCTAAAAACATTAAGGCACCAATCATTACGGTAAAACCTAACACAAAACGCAATAGGGGGGCTGACCCACCCCTTGCTTCAAATTCCCTGTTTTTTTGAGCCATCAAATAAGCACCTGACACTATTCCAATTATTTCTGGCCTCATAAATTGGACTGCTTCTGCCCGATGCAAACCTAAGGCCCCTGCAATGTCACGTATAAAACAAGCAATACACAACCCCATATTAAGGGGATTCCCGTATTGTACCAGTAATACAGCTAACAAACCAATTAGTGCCCCTCCAAAAATAATCCCTTTCTTACTCTCCATACTCATCCTCCTTTACCTTTGATTCCCATTTTAATTGTCCATTTTAGAAATGTTAAATGAATATTATTTATTAAAACCAAGCTGTAATTAATATTTTTCATCATTAGCCTTTAATCTCATAGCTAAAATATACTGATTATGGGTGATAAACGATGAAAGGTATTTATTTGGATCAAGCAGCCACATCTTTCCCTAAAGCTCCGGGAGTAGGGGAGATAATATGCTCTTTCTTAAGGAATATTGGGTCAAATATTAACAGAGGCTCTTATACCAATTCCCTTGAAGCCGGCAGAATAGTCTATGAAACCAGAGAACTCCTGTGTGAAACTTTTAATTTTACTAAACCTGAAAACGTCATCTTTACAAAAAATATTACCGAAAGCCTTAATTATCTTATCAAAGGACTTTTGGGCCCAGAGGATCATGTAATAGTCTCTTCTATGGAACATAATGCCGTGATGAGGCCTCTGCATTCCCAGGCAAAAAAAGGTATGAAATTTACCAGGATAAACTGCAACAATAAAGGAGACTTCGATCTGGGACATCTTAAAAAATCTCTCCGCTCCAATACCAAAGCTGTAATAATGACTCATGCTTCCAATGTCTGTGGTACCATTCTTCCTTTAGCTTTAGTAGGAGATTTCTGCCAAGCAAATAATCTTTTTTTCATCATTGATGCGGCACAAAGCGCCGGCTCCATAAAAGTAGATTTTCAAGCATTAAATTGTGATGCATTAGCCTTCACTGGTCATAAAGGTCTTTTAGGTCCCCAAGGTATAGGTGGCTTTTTAATCACTGATAAGCTGGCTTCTCATCTAGAGTCCTTGATTGAAGGAGGCACAGGAAGCAGCTCCGAATCTGAAGAACAGCCTCCCTATTTACCGGACAAATTCGAAGCAGGCACTCCCAATATTCCCGGTATCTTTGGTCTTCATAAAGCATTAAAGTTTATTTTGGAAACAGATCTAAAGACTATTCAAACACAAGAATTATCCCTGACACAACACTTTATCCAGGGAGTAAAAAATATTAAAAATATTACTTTAATTGGACATGAAGATGTTCATAACCGAACAGCCGCTGTTTCTCTAGATTTTCCTTTATTAGATAATGGCGAAGTAGCTAATATTTTAGCTAAAGAGTACACTATCATGACAAGAAGCGGATTGCACTGCGCTCCTTCCGCCCATAAAACTTTGGGAACTTTTCCCCAAGGTACCGTTCGTTTTAGCTTCGGCTTCTTTAATACCCTAGAGGAAGTAGATTCTACCCTAAATGCTCTTAACACTATCGTAAAGGAAAAGAGGTGATAGGAATTGATTAGGCTTACTGCTCTGTCAAGAACCTCTGGTTGAGCTGCAAAAATAGGGCCGGGTGCCCTGCAAGAAATTCTCAGTTTATTACCGTGGAAGGAAGATAAAAGACTCCTGGTAGGTCCTCAAACTTCTGATGATGCAGCGGTTTATCAACTATCAGATGATACGGCCCTCATTCAAACGCTGGACTTTTTCACGCCCATAGTAGATGATCCTTATACCTTTGGACAAATAGCAGCTGCCAATGCCTTAAGCGATATATATGCTATGGGAGGATCGCCACTTATTGCCCTGAATATTGTTTGTTTTCCTGTTACTTTATCTTTAGATATTTTAGAAAAAATTTTACAAGGCGGTTCCCAAAAAGTCTTAGAAGCTAAGGCACTAGTAGCAGGTGGCCATTCAGTTGATGATAAAGAACCAAAGTATGGGCTTTCTGTAGCTGGTATAGTACACCCTGATAAGCTCTGGAAGAATCATGGCTGTGAAGTTGGTGATGTTTTAATCCTTACTAAACCTCTGGGTACAGGAATTATTAATACTGCCATTAAAGGTGAATTAGCATCAGACTCGGCTTATTCAGATGCCATAAAAGTAATGAAAACTTTAAATAAATATGCGGTAGAAATAATGAGCGATTTCCAAATAACAGCATGCACAGATGTCACAGGCTTTGGATTAATGGGTCATGCTTATGAAATGGCTACAGCTTCACATGTGACTTTACAAATTGAGGCTGAACGAATTCCCCTCTTAAAAGCTGCCAAAGAGTATGCGGAAATGGGACTGATACCAGCAGGGACATATCGAAATAAAAGCTATCTGCAAGATAAATACATACTCAATAATATTCCTATCTGGCTAGAAGATATCATCTTCGACCCTCAAACTTCAGGAGGCTTGCTATTTAGCTGTAATAAAAGCCATGCAAAAAGATTATTGGAAAAGTTAAATACCCTTGATCTTCCTTCTGCCATAATCGGTGAAGTAGTACCTTTAGAGAAAACACATCTATTAGTAAAATAGAGCAGGCTATTCTTCTCTATTTTTAAATTTTTCCAAATTAATTTTACTAATAAAAAGCCACACTACTATTAAACAAACTCTATATAAGCCCAAGTAATTCTTAAGCAAACAAATAATTATAAACAAAGGAGGTAGTAGGTGGCATGATGATGAATTGGAGAAATCACGAACCTATGGGAGGCATGTGGATTATGGTCTCCAGTCTTATAGCTATTTATATAGCTTTTCTTGTTTTCTTTGGTAAACTCGTTATGGCTCATGAGAACCTGGCAGAAGGAGTAAAAAGATTAGGCAGATCTTAAATTAATAATTTATCTTAGTTGCATTAGAAAAGTCCTTGCTTGCTTTTAGCAAACAAGGACTTTTTAACATTTTAATTCTCCTCCAAACTTAAAGTTTACATTTACTATTCATTAGGTTGAATCCATATTTCTATTTCACTTTTAAATTCTTCACTATCTTCAATAGGATCAATATATATCTCCACATAATTATCCTCTAAATTTCCTTTTATACTATATGAAGAAGCTGATTGTGCTTGTTCAACGTCCTGGGCATTTGAAAAAGCGTTTTGGTAAAATTTATTAATATCCTTAGTTTCTTTTTCTGATTCTACAATAATATGGAAACTAGCTCTATCATTACTAACATTCTTCTGACCTACAGTAACTTTACCTTCCATCAGCGGAATAACGTCCTCCGGGTAACCTTCAGGTACTTCTACTGCTTTTTCCTTATCACCAATAGCTGCTGAGGCAGAATCTCCCTCTATTTGTACAAGATGAATATTAACTATGCTGGATATTTTTCCTTCCTCTTGACTTAATAAGCTAACAGATATTGATATTTCCATATCTTCTTTTTCACATGTAATAGTATATAACTCGCTTGTTTCCATTTTTTCGATGTTTTGCGCATCTTCAAGAATTTCTTTATAAAACTTAAATACTGGGCCCGGTTCTTCCATAATCTCATATGCCGTCCAAAATTGAGCTTTGCCTGCTTTTTCTGATTTAGAAGCTAAAGTTATATTAGCTCCTTCATACACGGGAACTAAGTCTCCAGGATAATTTTCAGATAAAGACATCCCTTCTCCCAGGGAAAAGGTTCCATCCTCACTTGATATTTCTACATTATCCCCTTCAGTTGAAATGATTGAAGTATTTCCCTCTTTATCTTGCACTTCAATTTCGCCATCTTTTAAACTTATTGTTCCCGATTCTGTCTCTATTTTAGGACTAAAACATCCCCCCATAAGATTAACCATAGTAAATATCAGCAATAAAATAAGAACTTTTCGCATATTTACCCCTCTTTCATAGTACTACAATACATATACAAAAATTATTTTATAATCTTAAATTTACCTATGATAGGTAATGGTTTGGTTTGGCCTTGAGCTGCATTGATTATACCCATTACGGCTAAAACGAATATCGCCAGGTTACCCAGAGTTAGAATAAAAAACCAACCAATAATTGGAATAATAGCCCCCAAGATATTTATAGCCACCGCTGCTAAGAAAAGAATTAAACCCTGATTGACATGGTACATAGCAAACTTTGACTCTTTTGCCGCTAACAGGGGAATGAGAAAAATAATATAGGCTAGTATTGCCATTGTTTTATTCTTCTCAATATCAGTCGGATCTGACTGTTGATTAACCTCCATTTCCATACTGTACCCTCCTTTAACTTCTTAAATTAAGCTCTTACAAAAACCTAACTTAAATTTACCATTGTAAATTACAGAAAACTTTTGTTTTTTTGTTATGTTCTTTGTTGTTATTGCTCTGATTCTTAAATATAAAAAAAGACTTCGGTTCACACCGAAGTCACATTTTGAATTTCTGGCGTTTTAATTATTTTTTATAGAACTACTGCACCATCGACACTAATGACTGTGCCTGTAATAAAACTAGCTTCATCAGATGCTAAGAAGGCATATAAATTAGCAACATCTTCAGGAGTACCTAATCTCTTTAATGGCGACTTATCTTTCATCATCTCTAACACCTTTTCCGGCATTTTCTTAGTCATGGGTGTAAGAATAAAGCCAGGGGCTACTGCATTAACACGAATCTTCTTTTTACCAAGCTCTTTGGCCCAAGTTTTAGCCATTCCCACCGCAGCAAACTTTGTTGCAGCATAATTAGTCTGGCCAAAATTACCATATATCCCCACTAGAGAGCTGGCGTTTAGAATAACTCCACCATTTTCTTGAGTAGCCATGACTTTTGCTGCTGCCTGACCACAAATATATACTCCCTTTAGATTAACAGCAATTACTTTATCAAACTGCTCTTCTGTCATCTTTAATAGCTGTGCATCTGCAGTTATACCGGCATTATTAATAAGACAATCTAGTTTACCAAAATGATCAATTATCTTATCCATCATTTTATTTACACTCTCTGTTTTTGTTACATCTGCCGTTAAAGCTAACGCCTCTTGACCCAATTCCCTTACCTGTTCTGCTACTTTTTCCGCTGATTCTATGTCTATATCTGCAACTACTACCCTGGCCCCCTCGCGAGCGAATTTATAAGCAGTAACTTCACCTATTCCCCTACCAGCACCTGTTATTAGCGCTACTTTATCTTTTAATCTCATTATCAAATCCTCCTCTCTTATCTTTCAACTAAGACGGCACAGCCTTGCCCTCCCCCGATACAGAGGGTAGCTAAGCCCTTTTTAGCCTCCCTTTTCTTCATCTCGTGTAACAAAGTGACTAAAATCCGGGCTCCACTAGCTCCAATGGGATGACCTAAAGCAATAGCACCACCATTCACATTGACTTTTTCCATGTTGAACTGCAGGGCTTTAGCCACTGCTACCGACTGGGCCGCAAAAGCTTCGTTAGCTTCGATTAGGTCCAAATCTTCCATAGCCCATCCTCCTTTAGCCAGGGCCTTTTTCGTAGCATCCACAGGTCCCATACCCATAATAGCGGGATCTACAGCTGCCGAAGCTCCCGCCACATAGCGGGCCAGAGGTTTCACCCATAATTTCTCTGCCCGTTCCCGTGTCGTTAATACTAAGGCTGCAGCACCATCATTTATACCTGAGGCATTTCCTGCCGTTACTGTGCCATTCTTTTTAAAGGCAGGTTTTAATTTAGCTAAACCTTCTACTGTAGCACCCTTGCGGGGGAATTCATCTACTGTAAATTCTTTTATTTCTTTTTTTACCCGCACTTGTACGGGTACAATTTCCTCGGCAAAACGCTCTGTATTCAAAGCTTTTTCTGCCTTATTCTGACTGGCTGTGGCAAAAGCATCTTGCTCTTCTCTGGTTATACCCCATTTCTCCGCAATGTTTTCTGCCGTAATTCCCATATGATAATCATTCATAGCACACCATAAACCATCTTTAATCATTTCATC
>JAHDSB010000195.1 GCA_018433015.1 Clostridia bacterium
GTAACTTCCCCCTCCTCAATCAGGTATCCCTCCGCTACGTCAAAAACATAATCTCCTGTGGTAGTATTAACCTGACCGCCTCCCATGGCGGTAACTAGTAAACCATTATCAGCGTCCTTAATGATCTTATCCGGATCTGTTTTACCCGGTTTTATATAGGTATTGCGCATCCGGGGAATAGGTCTGCTCTTATAGGATTCACGCCGCCCATTACCTGTAGATTCTCTTGTATCCTGCAGAGCCGTTTCATAATCATACATGTATTCTTCCAGTATCCCTTTATTAATTAAGACCGTCTTTTGTACGGGACAACCCTCATCATCATAACGCAGAGAGCCAAATTTACCGGGAATAGTCCCATCATCAATGACCGTAATTAAGGGAGAAGCTACTTCTTTCCCTTTTTTACCGGCATAAACAGATAACTGTTTTTGTACCAGATCAGCTTCCAACCCATGGCCACAAGCTTCGTGTACCATGGTTCCGCCAGCCCTTCCCGCCATAATAACAGGCATTTTTCCTGTAGGAGCCGGTTTAGCAGTGAGCATCAGTTTGGCCCGTTCTGCCGCTTTTTCTCCAATTTCAATTGGATCATTTTCTTCCAGAAGTTCAAATCCTTTATTGCCCCCTACAGAGTAAAAACCCGTCTGAATTTTGTCATTTTCCGCGGCAATAGCATTTACAGACAGTCTGGTTCTTGTTCTTTCATCTTCCACAAAAACTCCCTCGGTATTGGCTATAGTTACCTTTTGTCTCACATCTCCATATCCGACAGATACCTGACGAATACGAGGATCCACTTTACGGGCTGCATTATTAACAGCTAATACTTTTTGCACTTTGTCCGCTATTTCTACTGTATCGGGAGGTATTACCACTTCAAACTGGGCATTGGCCTTGGGAGTATAAAAATCCAAGGTTTTTTTCTTCATCTCCGTACTTTTGGCAGCTTTTCCTGCCTGGTCGGCCACTTCTAACAACTTTTCCAAGTTTAATTCATTAGTATAAGCATAAGAAGTACTCTTTCCGGAAAGTACTCTAATACCCACTCCTTCATCGATACCGGAATTAATCCTTTCAATATGATTATCTTCACAACCTATGGATGAAGTTTCCTTGTGTTCCCAGAACAATTCGGCAAAATCAGCGCCGTGGCGTAAAGCCTGTTTTAATATTTCTCCAATCTCTTTCTTCTTCATGACGTCTCCCTCCGGTTATATCCAAGTCTCCTCTAGTTTTTGCTAAGTAGACTCCAGCTATACTTCCTACATTTTATTCTAAATGATGGGGATTCTTGTGTATTTTTCCTACAGCTTTCAAAACTTCCGTCAGCACATCCGTCTTGTTTTGTTGTAATAACATCTTGGTTTTAGTATATACCTGTCCATGCTTGCTAATAACGTAATTGGGTTTTAGATTATTAAGGGCCAAAGCTGCCATGTCATAACGACACTGTTCACAACAACAAACATCAGGGTGTTCCGCCAGGACTTCCTCTAAAACCTCCCATACCCATTTCTCTGTATAATTAATTAACTTCATGTTGGGCCTCCCTCTCATCCTTCTCTTAAGCTCTTTTATATTAGCTTAATAAAATATAATAAAATCCCAATATTAAAAAAGGTCCGAATGGCAGCACATCTTTTCTCTTTAAACGTTTAAAAAGCAACATGATAATACAATATATACTCCCCGACAACGCCGCTAGCAAAAGGGCTTTTAGTATATCCGGACAACCAAGCCATATCCCGAAAACTGCAGAAAGTTTAATGTCCCCTCCCCCTATAGAATTTTTACTTATAACAGCTAATAAGGCAGGTATAAGAAATCCTATTCCTAGCCCCAGTAAAATATTATAAATATTAAATTCAGCTTTACATATATGATAAATTATCCCTGTACCGGCCAACAGTAAGAGCAAAATATCAGGAATAACTAAATAAATTATGTCAATAACACAAATTGCTAGACTAACTGTAATGATTATCAAACCGATACAACCTAAGATGTTAAATCCCCATAAATGAATAATTATTGCCCAACCTAGGCCATTTAATATAGCTATTAAATCATCTACAGGAAAAGAGTATTTACTTATTTTAATAAGAGCCTTACCTACTATAAAGCCTAGTATGAACAGCAATACCATTACTGAACAGCTCCCTAAATATGTACCTTTTTCTAAATAGTATTATTAGAATACTGTCCCACTAAGGCATTTCTGTAAGCTCTCTCGATCATGGGCATATTTCAGGGCAGTTTCTTTAGTAATTTGATTTTTCCTCACTAAATCTGCTAAAGACATTTCAAAGGTTTGCATGCCCCAGCGTTTTCCTGTAAGCATTAAGGTTTTTAACTGCTGGGTTTTTCCTTCACGAATTAAATTGCGCACAGCAGGGGTCATCACTAAAACTTCACTTGCTAACACTCTGCCTCTTCCGTCTGCTTGGGGCAAAAGCTGCTGACTCACTACACCTTGTAAATTAGCAGCAAGTTGTACTTTTATTTGTTCCCTCTGTACCGTGGGATATATTTCTATTATCCTATCTATGGTTTGTACTACACTATTAGTATATAAAGTTCCTAATAATAGATGACCTGTTTCAGCTGCCGATACTGCTAAGGATACGGTTTCCAGATCATGCATTTCACTTACTAATAACACATCGGGATCTTGGCGCAAAGAAGCCCTTAAAGCACCTGCCATAGAAAAAGTATCGATCCCCATTTCCCGCTGATCAACTACACTTTTATTATGCTGATGTAAATATTCGATGGGATCTTCTATGGTGATTATATAAGCTGATCTCTCTTTGTTAATCTTATCGACTAAAGCTGCCAAGGTTGTTGATCTACCACTGCCCGTAGGTCCTGTTACTAGGACAAGACCTTGACAATATCCCGTTAGTTTAGTTACTACTGGGGGCAGACCCAGAGACTCTAACGGGGGAATGGCATAAGGTACCGTGCGCAAGGCTAAACTTACACATCCTCTTTGACGATATGCATTAACTCTAAAACGCCCCATCCCCGATAAAGAATAGGAGAAGTCAACCTCACCTTTAGTTTCTAAAATATCCAATTGTTCCTGATTCATAATTTCTTTAGCAGCTGTCAAAGTATCATCAGGTGTTATGGGTTTACAATTTTCACAGTCCTTTTTCCATCTGACCAGGTTACCGTTAAGGCGTAAAACCGGTTCTA
>JAHDSB010000090.1 GCA_018433015.1 Clostridia bacterium
AATAAAAGTATCGGACAAACCATTGTACGGTCCATTAATACATCCTTAACTGTCCTTTTTGTGTTGTTAGCCCTGTTGTTCTTAGGAGGAGAAACTACTAAGAACTTTGCTTTAGCATTATCAGTAGGTACAGTTATTGGTGCTTATTCATCTGTCTTTGTGGCCAGCCCTTTATGGTATGAAATGAAAAACGATAAAAACAAAGCAGAGCAGTTAAAGAAGGCTTAATAATGGTTTAACAAAATAATAATAAGAATATAAAACCCCTGTTAAAAACAGGGGTTTATCATAATCTGTGTAAAAAAGTGCAGGAATTATTGTCGTAAAAGGAGAATAAATGTATATTTCCTTATTAAGGGGGGGAAGTATTGTGCAACTTTATTTAATAAGCGCTTTATTGTTTTCTTTAATTGTGGCTGTCTTTGCCGTACAGAATACGGAAACTGTAATAGTAAAATTCTTAACATTTCAATTTCCTATTTCTTTAGTGCTAGTAATTTTAGGCTCGGCAGTAATTGGGGCCTTAACCCTTTACTTTTTGAGCCTTTTTAGCAAAGTAAGTTCCTGGATGAAAATACGTCAATTAAATCAGCACAAAAAACAATTAGAACAACAGATCCAGGAGTTAGAACAGAAGTTATCAGGAATTGAAGAAAAGACAGCAATAAAAGACGATGAGGCTAACACTTTAAGTGAAGCTCCTAGTAGCGATAATGAAAATAGTGGGGATGATGTTGAAAATACAGAAAGCAATTAAAAAAGAGACGCTTGTCTCTTTTTTAATCATCTTTGAAGTTATAGATAATAGTAAAGAGTGGGAGGAGAACGATGCGTTCCAAAAAAATATGGCGAATAGGGAACAGTGACAGTATAATAATAGAGAAAATACAAAAAAAATACGGTTTATCCCGAATCGTGGCCCAAATACTAGGCAACAGACACCTAACTTCCTCCCAAGATATCCGATCATTTCTTTATGCTGATCTTAATGATTTAGCAGATCCTTATGAAATACCAGGTATAAAGGAAGGAACTATTAGAATAGTAGAGGCCTTACGAAATAAAGAGTCGATTTTAATATACGGGGACTATGATGTTGACGGTATAACTGCCACAACATTACTCACAAGTTTGTTGAGAAAACTGGGCGGAAATGTTAGTTATTATATACCTGACAGACTTAAGGAAGGATATAGTTTAAATAAAGAAGCTCTTTTACAGGCTAAAAAAGAAGGTATTAATTTAGTAATTACTGTTGATTGTGGTATTGCCTCTCTGGAGGAGGCCCTTTATGCTAAAGAAATTGGCTTAGATTTAATCATAACCGATCACCATCAGCTGCCACCTGATTTACCTCAAGCCCAAGCTGTTATTGATCCTAAAATAGCAGGTAAGAATTTACCTTGGTCAGAACTGGCCGGGGTAGGAGTGGCATTTAAACTGGCCCAAGCCCTAGCAAGAGACCTGGACCAGGAACAACTATGTTTAGAACTCCTGGATTTGGTTACAATAGGCACTATTGCAGATATTGTTTCTTTACAGGGAGAAAACAGAATTTTAGTAAAAGAAGGTTTGAAATGCTTATACAAAATAGGGCGTCCGGGACTTCTAGCCCTTTTAAATGTTAGTGGTATAAAAACTAAGGAAATAACCACAGAGCAAATTGGTTATATGGTGGCACCTCGTTTAAATGCTTGCGGTCGTTTAGACAAAGCAGAATTAGGAGTGGAACTTCTGCTATGTGTTGATGAAAGCAGAGCCCGGGAATTAGCGGAATTTATGGATCTGGAAAATCGCAAGCGTAAAGATATTGAATCTCAGATCATGGAGGAAGCTATAACGGAAATAGACAGTAAATTTGATCTAACTAAAGACAAATTTATTGTGCTGGCATCTGAAAACTGGCACCCAGGAGTTATTGGAATAGTTGCTTCGCGTATCACAGAAAAGTATCATCGACCGACAATCTTAATTAATCTGGAAGAAGGAATAGGCAAAGGATCTGGACGCAGTATTCCCGGATGTAATCTATATGAGGCCTTAGCAAGGCAAAAAGATTTGCTTGTGAATTTTGGCGGTCATGAAATGGCAGCCGGATTGACTATAAAGGAAGAAAATATTCCTGAACTCCGGAATAATTTAAATAACTACATTCAGGAATTACTAAGTGATAAAGAAATGACACCTATAATGCAGGTGGATGGGGAAGTATATTGGGAAGAGGTAAATAAAGAGTTAGTTTATGAACTTGATAAACTAGCTCCTTTCGGATGCGATAATCCGCAGCCCGTATTGGTTTTACGTAATAAAGAAATTGCAAGGTGTAAAGAAGTAGGTGCTAAAAGTAACCATTTAAAATGTATGGTTGCAGGAAAAAATACTTATTTGGATGGGATATTCTTTAAACACGGAGCTCTAAAGGCCAAAATAGAATCATGGTCCAAATGTGATTTGGCATTTGTACCGGAAATAAACACTTGGAATGGTTCTTCCCGTGTTCAATTAGTAATAAAGGATATTAAACCCCATAATGAACCCGATAATCCCTTTGTACCCTTACCTTTTTTAGAACGGCTCTATTTAGATGGGGAAGTATGGCTGGAGGACGATTATTATCGGGATATTGTAAATAGGGAAGAGTTTTATTCAAAACTAGTGGGAGTTACCTTTGAAGGTAGACAAGAAATTATAAGTGATTTATCTGAGGGTTTACAGGTTCAGATTAAGCGGGAAGCTGATAATCCTTATGATGCCAATGCCATTAGCATTACGCGGGATGGACAAAAACTAGGTTATTTAAATGCCCGGTTGGCTCGCAACTTGGCTCCTGCATTAGATAAAGGTATAACCTATGAAGCCTACATCAGTCAGGTAACAGGACGAGACAAAGCTCAGCTAGGTGTAAATATATGTATCAAGAAAATTGAACAAGAAATTAAACAAGAAAAACTAACACTTGTTAGAGAAAAACTTGAGCAATTATCAGCTCCCCACTTGGAGGAAAAAATAAGAGAAGCGGTTTTAGGAACATATTCCTATCATGAAAAACAAGCAGAAGCTCTGGCTAATTTAAAGGAGAACAAGAATTCTTTAATTATATTTGCAACGGGAAGAGGAAAATCGGCAGTTTTCCAGTCTTTAGCTCCTTATTTAGCCATATTAGAGAAGAAAGTAACTTTAATCGTGTATCCTTTAAGGTCCTTAGTTAATGACCAATATCGTCACTTACAAGATAAATTAAGTCCTCTAGGTCTTAGTGTAGAAGCAATAAACGGATCTTTAAACGGAGAGGAAAAACAAGCAAGTTTTAAAAAAATCTTGCAAGGTAGTGTGGATATTGTTTTAACAACCCCGGAATTTTTAGCCTATCATTTAGAAAAATTTAAATTATTGGCAGAAAGAATCGGTTTACTTGTTATTGATGAAGCCCATCATTTGGGGCAAGGTAAACGTAGGGGTTACAGGCAATTGGGAAAATGTTGGCGAGCACTAAATAAACCTTTATCCTTGGCGGCTACTGCTACTGCCGATGATGAGGCAGCACAAAAAATCATAGAAGATCTGGAAATAAAAAAAGTTATAATAGATAACTATGAACGTTCTAATTTAAAGCTAATTGACAAGCGGAATGAAAAGGACAAGTTAAAATATCTTATAAATCTTATTTCTCGAGGGGAAAGAGTAGTAATTTATGTAAATAGCAGGAAGCAAGCATATCAGTTAGCTAGTGAACTGCGTCTCTATTATCCTAAGGCTAAAGATGAAATAGGGTTTTATCATGGTGGGCTTAACAGTGAAGATCGTGGAGAATTGGAAGAAATGTTTCGTTGCGGTTCTTTGCGGGTAATGGTTACTACAAGTGCTTTTGGAGAAGGAATTAACATTCCCGACATTAGACATGTAGTGTTGTATCACTTATGCTTTTCCCATACTGAATTCAATCAATTATCGGGTCGGGCAGGACGCGATAATCAGCAAGCCTTTATCCATATGGTTTTTGGGGAAAAGGATAAAAAATTGAATGAACTTATCTTGGAAAGTGCAGCTCCGTCCAGGGAAGTATTGGCTAAGTTTTATTTGTACTTGCGCAATCAAGCAAATACTCAGAATCCCCTGGAAATAACTAATCAGCAATTTATGGAAGCTATGCAAAAACAAGGTTTGAAAAATTTTAGGGAACATACCGCTACAGCCTGCTTGGCTGTTTTGGAAGAATTAGGATTAGTATTGCGAGAAATTACTGGTAGCAAGAGATATATACATTTTGTACCGCCGCCTCCCGGTAAATTAAAGCTTACTGATTCTATCCGTTATATAGAAGGTTATGATGAGTATCAGGAATTCCAGAGCTTTGTAGAATTTGTATTAACTGAAAAAGACAGCAAGATTTTGGATACAATTAATAAACCTATCTATCCAATAAATTTAGTAGAAAAATAATACAAGCTAACGTATAGATTAAGGGATGGTGAGAGGATGCCCTACGGTGAATTACTTAAAGAATTAAAACAAGCTAAACCAAATACTGATTATAGCATTGTGGAAAAAGCTTATGATTTTGCAGCCAAAGCTCATGCTGAGCAAGTGAGAAATTCTGGGGAACCATATATTACACATCCTGTTGCTGTAGCTTTGATCCTTATTCAATTAGAATTAGATATACCTACAATAGCGGCAGGACTTTTACATGATGTAGTAGAAGATACTCCTTTTAATTTAGAAGATATTGAAAATGTATTTGGCCCGGAAATAGCACTTTTAGTGGATGGGGTAACGAAATTAAATAGGATAGAGTTTCGTTCTAAAGAAGAACATCAAATAGAAAATTTACGAAAGATGTTCCTGGCTATGGCTAAGGACATTAGAGTCATTCTCATAAAACTGGCTGATAGGCTCCATAATATGAGGACTTTAAAATATCATTCTCCTAGAAAACAAAAGGAAATTGCCGAAGAAACTTTGGAAATATTTGCACCTTTAGCTCACCGTTTGGGTATATTCACTATCAAGTGGGAATTGGAAGATCTATCTTTTCGCTACCTGAAACCGGAGGAATATTATCAATTAGTACAAAATATTTCTATGAAGAGAAAAGAGCGGGAGGACTATATCCAACACGTTATTAAGACTTTGCAGGAAAAGTTGAAGGATGTGGGTATCCAGGCTGATATCCATGGAAGACCTAAGCATTTTTATAGTATTTATAAAAAAATGTCTGAGAAAAAAAAGGTATTAAGTGAGATCTATGATTTAATAGCGGTAAGAGTTATCGTGGATAATGTTAAAGATTGTTATGGGGCTTTAGGGATCATTCATACCATGTGGAAGCCCATTCCCGGGAGGTTTAAAGATTATATTGCTATGCCTAAACCTAATATGTACCAGTCCTTACACACTACCGTTATGGGATTACAAGGAGATCCCTTTGAAATTCAGATTCGTACTGTGGAAATGCATCGTACTGCTGAATATGGTATTGCTGCCCACTGGAAATACAAAGAAGGAAATAAGGGGGGCGGGACAAAAGAGTTTGAAAAGAGATTAGCTTGGTTGAGGCAGATCTTAGAATGGCAAACAGAAATCCGGGATACTAAAGAATTCATGGAAACACTAAAAATTGACGTTTTTTCCGATGTGGTTTTTGTATTCACCCCTAAAGGTGATGTTATTGAATTGCCTGCCGGATCAGTACCTGTGGATTTTGCTTATCGCATCCACTCCGCCATAGGTCATCGCTGTATTGGTAGTAAAGTAAATGGAAGAATAGTGCCCTTAGATTATGTTCTGAGAAATGGTGATATAGTAGAAGTTCTTACTTCTAAACAAACAAATGGACCTAGTCGTGACTGGCTTAAGCTAGTAAAAACTTCTCAAGCTAAAAATAAAATCCGTCAATGGTTTAAGAAGGAAAAACGGGAAGAAAACCTAGTGAGAGGAAAGGAACTGTTAGAAAAGGATCTGAAGAAACAAGGCATTGATGTAAATGAACACTTAAAAAGTGAACGCATCATGGAGATGGCTAAACGCTTTAATATGAATAAGTTGGATGATTTATATATAGCCATTGGGGACGGATCAATTTCTACCGGTCAGATAATTACTAGGATAAAAGATGATGTAAATAGGGAAAAGCAAAATAATGCGGATTTTGTGCCTAACTCTTTGGTAGAAGCAAAAAAAGTTGCTAATTATGGGAAAGTCTCTCAGGGTATAAAAGTTCACGGAGTAGATAATGTTTTTATTAAATTATCTCGTTGCTGTAATCCCTTGCCGGGGGACCCTATAGTAGGATATATTACAAGGGGACGGGGAGTATCTGTCCACCGTGCTGACTGTATTAATATACAGCAGTTGATTCAGGAAGATCCCGGACGTATAGTCGATGTGATGTGGGACGAAAACGTAAACTCTACTTACCAAGTGGAGATAGAAGTATTAGCTGTAAACCGAGCTCGTCTTACTACTGATATTATGAATACCTTGGCAGATATAAAAGTGCAGATATCTGCTGTAAATGCTAAGGCTGTCCGTCATAATCAGGCTCTAGTAAATCTAACAATATATATCCGTAACTTGGAGCATTTACAATATATAAGTGAAAAAATCAAAAAGTTAAAAGATGTTATCAGTGTATATCGGGTAGCACCCTACAAGTAAGGAGGAAGAAAATGCGCGCTGTAGTACAGAGGGTCCTGAAAGGATCGGTAACCGTAAAAGGAGAAACAATTAGCGAAATAGGACAAGGATTAGTAGTGCTGTTAGGTGTAGGGCAGGGAGATAAAGAGGAAGATGCCAAATACCTGGCAGGGAAGATCGTTAATTTAAGAATTTTTGAAGATGAAGAGGAAAAAATGAATTTATCGCTAAAAGATAAGGGAGGGGAAGTTTTAGCAGTATCCCAGTTTACTTTGTACGGAGATTGTCGTAAAGGAAGAAGACCTAGCTTCGTTGAAGCAGCCCCTCCTGCTGAAGCGGATAAATTGTATCAGAATTTTGTTCAAGACTTGAAAAATGAGGGGATAAAAGTTAGCACAGGAATTTTTCAAGAACATATGGTAGTTAATATCCAAAATGATGGCCCTGTAACAATTATGTTAGATAGTAGTAAATTATTTTAGGAGGAATTTGCGTGAAAGTAATTATGTTACCGGTAGGTCCTATAGAAGCCAACTGTTTTGTTGTTTATGATGAGGAAACAAAAGAGGCTGCAGTCATTGATCCAGGAGCAGATGGTAAACGGATAATACAGGAGATAAATAAGCACGACTTAAAGGTAAAATATATTATTAACACCCATGGTCATGCTGATCATATCGGAGCTAATTTAGATGTAAAAAATTCCACCGGGGCAAGTTTAATGATACATGAAGAAGATGGAGCTATGCTTACAGATGCTAACAGCAATTTATCTGTTTTTATGGGAAGAGGAATAACTAAACCGGCTCCTGATGTTTTACTGCACGAGGGAGATGTTATTGAAATTGGATCCAGCACCTTAAAGGTTGTTCATACTCCCGGACACACAAAAGGCGGGATCTGTCTGTATAATGAAGAGGTATGCTTCAGTGGAGATACCTTATTTGCCGGTTCCATTGGTCGTACTGATTTTCCGGGAGGATCATATGGGGAAATTATTAATTCAATAAAAACTAAATTAATGCCTCTAGCCGATGAAATAATAGTGTATCCGGGACACGGCCCAGCCACTACTATTGGGCAAGAAAGGCGTACTAATCCTTTCCTTGTTAAGTGATGAAAATGATCATAGTTATCTCGCAAAATCCTGCTGATGCCCGTGTGTTAGAAGATTTATTAAGAATATATTTCCCGGGAATTATAGTTAAACACCAATATGGAAAATTATGTAATAATAATTTATCTTGCCCAGACGAAATTATGGCTTGGCTGGAAATAGCAGAAATGAATAGAAAAAGCGTTAAAGTAGTCTTGGAATATAAAGGTGAGAAATACGAACATCTGGAAAATTTACCGGGGGGTTTAGAATTTGAGGATGAATATAACCAGAAACGGCGTCTTTTACGTTTAGCTGTTCATAAGGTAATTCAGCAGATTTCTACCCAAGAAGATATGATAGAACAAGTAAGTCCCTGGGGAATCTTAACAGGTGTAAGACCAACAAAAATAGTCCACAGGCTTGTAGAGCAAGGTCTGTCCGAAAACAGAATAATTAGTCATTTCCACAAAGATTATGGATTGACTTTAGAAAAGGCAAAGCTATTAACTAGGGTAGCGCTAATACAAAGGCCCTATCTCTTGACTTCCCAACAGGCTAAAAAAATTATTAGTATTTATATAGGGATACCTTTTTGTCCTACACGTTGCCATTATTGTTCTTTTCCTGCTTTTTCCCTAAAGAAATGGGGACATTTATTAACTCCTTATCTTACTGCTCTAAATAGGGAACTACGAGCAGTGGCGGAATTTTTAAGAACAGCAGGAATAATTGTTCAGACAGTCTATTTGGGAGGAGGAACTCCTACCATTTTGACGGCGGATCAGTTAGAGGAACTGCTTTCGGTACTCGAGGAAAACTTTACTTTCACAGAAAATAAAGAGATCACTATAGAAGGTGGACGTCCGGATACTTTATCTTATGATAAAATAAAAGTAATGTATAAACACAAAGTTAACCGCCTAAGCATTAATCCGCAAACTATGCATGAAGAAACACTAGCCGCTATTGGCAGAAAACATTCGGTAGAAGATGTAAAAGAAATGTATAGTTTAGCTAGAAAAGTAGGGATACCCTATATTAATATGGATTTAATAATAGGGCTTCCGGGAGAGAATAAACAAATAGTAGCCCATACCTTAGGAGAAATTCTGGAATTGAGACCCGAAAATATAACTCTCCATGCCCTAGCCATTAAGCGAACTTCCCGCTATGGACAGGAGCATGTGGAGCTTCCTGCTGTTAAGGAAGGACAGGCTATGATGGAACTAGCTCATAGTACACTACAAGCAGGGGGCTATACACCTTATTATTTATATCGTCAAAAACAAATATCTGCTCATGGGGAAAATGTTGGATATTGTTTAGGAGACAGTTATTGCTTGTATAATATTCAAATGATTGAAGAACATCAGACAATCCTGGGATTTGGAGTAGGGGCAGGAAGTAAGTTTGTAAAAAACGAAGATTGGACTCTAGAAAATATCTATAATCCCAAAGATGTGCAGCTTTATCTAGAGCGAATAGAAAATATCATTAATAGGAAAGTTGACAAGCTTAAAGCTATTATATAAAATAATCTTTAAGATTTTTATTATAAATGCGCAATGACGATGAGGGAGAAAGTAGTTAGTGTTACTTCTTAACAGGGAGGTAAAAACTTGATTGAGATTTTTACCAAAGAAATACTAATGAAAGACACTCCGGAGTTGAGTATCACAAGAAGATGTGATTCCGGCTGCATACCGTTATCATGCTGTAAGGAGGAACATATTTTTTGTTCAAAGTGGGTGGCACCGCGGGTAATACTCGTCCCAACAGGAGTTTGGGACGATTTTTTATACCTAAATTTATTGCCAACGTGAGGTAATGACAAGGATAAAGGGGGTTTTAAAAGATGCTTACTACCAGGCCAAGGGGAACTAATGATATTCTTCCTAATGAAATTGATAAGTGGCAACGCTTGGAAGAAGTTTTACGTCATGTAAGCAGATTATATGGTTATAGTGAAATAAGAACACCAATTTTTGAACATACAGAGCTGTTTCAGCGGGGTGTAGGAGAAACAACCGATATAGTTGAAAAAGAAATGTATACTTTTGTTGATAGAGGCGAACGTTCGTTGACTTTAAGACCGGAAGGCACTGCTTCTACTGTTAGAGCATATGTAGAAAACAAGCTTTTTGCCGGACCTCAACCTACAAAATTATTCTACTTAGGTCCGATGTTTCGCTATGATCGCCCTCAGGCGGGACGCTATCGTCAATTTCATCAGTATGGAGTTGAAGTTTTTGGTTCCCGTGATCCCAGTATAGATGCGGAAGTTATAGCTATGGCTATGGATATATATACGCGTTTAGGATTGAAAAATCTGTCAGTAGAACTTAATAGTGTGGGATGTACTAAATGCCGTTCTGTATATCGTAAAGAGCTACAAAAATACTTAGAAAAAAATAAGCATAAACTTTGTTCCACTTGTCAAGCCAGGTATGACAGAAATCCCATGAGAATATTTGATTGTAAGAACGAAAATTGTCAGGCTCTCATCGAAGAGGCTCCAACTATAGCTGATTTGTTGTGTAATGAATGTCGAGACCATTTTAACAAGGTTCAAGAATATTTAAAAGCTCTAGGTATTCCATTCCACTTAAATCCTCGCTTAGTAAGAGGTTTAGATTATTATGTGCAAACTGCCTTTGAAATTGTAGCACAAGGTATTGGAGCACAGTCCTCTATTGGGGGAGGAGGAAGATATGACGGTTTAGTAGAACAGTGTGGAGGACCGGCCACCCCGGGTATTGGATATGCTATGGGGTTGGAGCGAATTCTTTTAACCTTACAAAAACAGGGTGTTATGCAGGAAGAAACAAAGAATATAGATGTATATATTGCTACTTTAGGTGAAAAGGCTCATCTAAAGGGGGCTGTACTGGCACAGCAGTTAAGAAATAAGGAATTACTTGTGGAATATGATTATTTGAAACGAAGTCTCAAGGCGCAGCTTAAAGCGGCAGACCGGTATCAAGCAAGTTTTACCATTATTATTGGAGAAGAAGAGCTTACTAATAATCAAGCTGTAGTGCGTAAGATGGAAGATGGAAGTCAAGCTTGTATAAGCTTTGCTGATATGGAAAAATATTTAATTGATAATATAAGGAAGGGATAAAATAAATGAGTGAGACAATACAAGGTTTAAAACGCAGTCATTATTGCGGTACTCTTAACAAAAGTCATGTAGGACAAGAAGTTACTGTTATGGGCTGGGTTTATCGCCGTAGAGATCATGGTGGTGTGATTTTTGTAGATTTGCGTGATAGAGAAGGGCTAGTGCAAGTTGTTTTAAATCCCGATATGGGAGATGAGTTCTTCCAGAAGGCGGAAACAGTTCGGAATGAGTTTGTTCTAGCTGTAGTAGGTAAAGTACGGCCTCGTCCCGAAGGTTCAACAAATTCTAACCTGAAAACAGGGGAAATAGAAATAGTAGCTCATGAATTACGTATTTTAAGTACAGCTAAAACAACACCATTCTATATAACTGACGATGTAGATGTGGATGAAAATATTCGCTTAAAGTACCGTTATTTAGATTTGCGCAGACCCATTATGCAGAAGAACCTCGTACTAAGGCATAATACTGTGAAAGCTATTCGTGATTATTTTTCTGATCATGGTTTCTTGGAAATAGAAACACCGATACTTACTAAAAGCAGTCCTGAAGGAGCACGGGATTACTTGGTACCAAGTCGATTAAAGCGCGGAGCTTTTTATGCTTTACCGCAATCTCCTCAACTTTTTAAGCAATTGCTGATGGTTGCAGGGTATGATAGATATTTTCAAGTTGCACGCTGTTTCCGAGATGAAGATTTAAGGGCGGACAGACAGCCGGAGTTTACCCAGCTTGATGCTGAGATGTCTTTTGTTGAGCGGGAAGATGTTTTAAATATTATGGAAGATATGATTGCTCAGGTTTTTAAATCTGCTTTGAATATGGAGATTAAAACACCGTTTCCGCGTTTAAGCTATCAGGAAGCTATGGACAGATTTGGTGTTGATAAACCTGATATGCGCTTCGGTTTAGAACTTGTTGATGTAAGTGAAGAAATTAAAGATAGCAGCTTTAAAGTGTTTGCTCAAATTATAAGTCAAGGGGGACAGGTTAAGGGTATTAATGCTAAAGGCTGTGGTAAATTTTCACGTAAAGATATTGATGATTTAACTAAATATGTGGGTATTTATGGTGCTAAAGGCTTAGCTTACATCATTATGACGGAAGACGGGATAAAATCCCCCATTGCTAAATTTTTTACGGAAGAGCAGTTAAATAAAATTGTTAGCAAAATGCAAGGTAAAAGTGGAGACTTGCTGTTGTTTGTAGCTGACGAACCTTCAGTAGTAGCAGCTTCTTTAGGCCATCTACGCTTAGAATTAGGTAAACGCCTCAATCTCATTAATGAAGAGGAGTTAAACTTCCTGTGGGTTGTAGATTTCCCCCTCTTTGAATATGATAAAGAGGAAAAACGCTGGACAGCCATGCATCATCCCTTCACTTCTCCCGTAGAAGAAGATATACCGTTAATGGAAAGTGACCCGGGAAAAGTAAGAGCTCGTGCTTATGATATGATTTTAAATGGAGTAGAAATAGGTGGAGGTAGTATCCGGATCCATCGTCGTTATGTCCAGGAAAAAATGTTTGAAGCATTAGGATTATCAACTGATGAGGCGCAAGAAAAATTCGGTTATTTAATGGATGCTTTTGAATATGGTGTGCCTCCCCACGGGGGAATTGCCTTTGGCATAGATCGTTTAGTCATGCTGATGGCTAAGAGAAATACCATCAGAGATGTTATAGCATTCCCTAAAACTCAAAGTGCCGTTGATTTAATGTCACAAGCACCTTCGGAGGTATCTGCTAAGCAGCTGAAAGAGTTGAATATAAAGGTAGACAACTCCTAAATGTAAATCACACCCAATAGGAGAAAATTAAGGTAGAAAAAGGTTTCTCTCTTGCATTGTTAGGAGCATTATGTTAACATAGAAATACGATAAATAAAGAATTGCCCTGCGGTGCCCGTGATTGTGCCGTCAAGTTTTGAGCCAACACCATTACATTGGGAACCTGGACTCTGATTGCAGCTTGCAGGCCTGCGTGGACTGGACGCAAAAAGCAGTCAGGAGGGTACCCACCTGCTGAGAGCAGGTTCAAAACAGCGGCCCCCACGGCATAGTGGGGTTCTATGGTAGCAAACAAATTAATGTGCTTAAATAAATATAAACCTGTATAGAAATTACTTTCTATACAGGTTTTTTTATGTGCGCCCAGCCTGGGCGCATGTTTAACTTAACTAGGGCATAATTATGGAATTATCCCCTATCCCCCCAGTAGATAAGGTCTTATAAATATTTTGCTTGCTCATTATTTCTCTTTACATAAAGTTTTTTATTTCCTCGTCCCGGGTATTTTCTTGTATAGTGTCTATATAGTTCTTATCGTTATTATCCTTATCAACCTGATCATCATTATTTTCAAGGCGAATATCCTTAGTATTGAGATCATTTTTGGCTGATTCACTAGCTAAATCAGCTGATTTTTCTGCTATATCCGTTGTTAAATCAGCTAGGGATTTTTGTAATTTATCATATTTTTCATATTTGGCTGCCGAGGCTTTACCGTTTAAGCTTCTTGCTTCATCTAGTTCAATCTCTTTTTTTAATACACGGGATTCCCCTTCCAGTTTGGTTTGTATAGTAGATGCATCTTTAAGCTTATTAAGATCATTACTGGAGGAAATTAACTTATTAGCAGTAGCACTTAATTCATCTTGAGATTTTGTATTATCATTTTTATTGTCTATAGTGCTATCCGTTTTATCATTTATAGTTTCTTTATTAATAGCCATATCCTTTTGCTGTTCTTCAAATTGAATCTTTCTAATTTCTTCTTCAATACTTTTTAATTGTTTATCTATCTCCTTTATTTTTTCTTGTACGGCTTGAGGATTTTGCTCTTGTTCCAGCATGTTAGAAATAATATCGTTTTTAAGCTTGACCAGGTTTTCTTTTTTTTCTAGCATACCTTCTAGTATTTTATTTGTTTCTGAGCATAATTTGCTGTTCTTGTTCATTTTTAAAGCATAGGAACTTATAGTAAGTTTATCCTGATGTAAGTATGAATTTGTTTTTAACCCCTCGTTTTTGTCTAGTTTTTTTCCAACTGTATTAATGTTGTTTATCATTTTTGTTTGGGAGCTATAATTATAGGAGCTCATTTTTGTGGTTATATGCACGGTAATACCTCCGTTAAAATGTAATATAAAATAGTGATATAGTATATATCGTTAATTTTTGTAAAAAATTTAGTATATAATGTAAATCAGACAAATTAAAAGTTTGAAAGTTTTCAGTAATTTTGTGTTATAATACAAGCAAGTATTTTATTTGAGGGAATTTTGTTATGCAAAACGAAGAATTTCAGATTTTAGTTTTGCAAGAATTAAAAGCCATCAATGGGAAATTTGATAAGGTAGATGAGAGGTTTGATAGACTAGAAGCGGGGCAAAAAGTTATAGAAAGAAGACTAACTAGTCTGGAAGAAAGACAAACCAGGATGGAAGAACGGCAGGATAGGGTGGAATGTAGATTAACTAGTTTGGAAGAACGGCAGAATGAGATTTATCAGGTTGCAAGAGCCATTGAACATTCAAATACAGTAGGTAAAGCTAATATGGACGAACATAATGTAAAGATCTCGAAACATGAAGGAACTTTCAAGAAGATTGCTAAAGTTATAGAAGATGAAATTATTACGGCCTAGATAGCATAAAACTATCTAGGCTTTCTATATTAAGACATTTCAGTTTGTTGTATTATCTATATCTGTTAAGTGCAAACATAACACTTGGATGTTAAAATTTTAAGTAAGATAAAATTTAACAATTGAGGTGGCCAGATTGAAACAGTTTTTAAGAACAGAGCTCTTGTTAGGAAAAGAAGCAATGGTTAAATTGCAGAATAGTAAAGTGGCTATTTTTGGGGCGGGAGGTGTAGGCTCGTATGTGGTCGAAGCTCTGGCTCGCTCCGGAGTGGGCCATTTAATTCTAGTAGATTTTGATACGATTTGTGAATCAAATATAAATCGACAGATTGAAGCACTATACTCAACTCTGGGGCGTGTTAAAATTGAAGTTCTTAAAGAGCGCATATTAGACATAAACCCCCAAGCAAAAGTAGAACTTTATCAAGAATTTATAAATGATGATAATATTGATTCTATTATTGATAAAGAATGTTCTTATCTGGTAGATGCGATAGATAATGTCCCGGGCAAATTGGCTATTATAGAAAAAGCTCTCCAGCTGGAGAGACCGGTTATATCAGCTATGGGGACAGGGAACAAATTAGATCCTAGTAAATTACTGGTGGCAGATTTCAGTGAAACGAAAGGATGCCCTCTAGCGCGCGTAGTGCGGCGGGAACTGAAAAAGAGGGGAATTTATAAGGGGGTTAAAGTAGTATATTCTTCAGAACCTCCAATTCCTGTCTCAGCAAGTGATGAAGAGAATAAGAGGATAATCGGCAGTGTTTCTTTTGTACCCTCAGTAGCAGGATTGATGATAGCTGCTCAGGTTGTACGAGAACTTGTGTAAGGAGAAAAAAGTAACCATCGGTGGGAATTTTATCCTACTGATGGTTATCTATTTCTGTATAAATTTTATTATGTATTCCCTGGGATTTCTTAGATAATATTTTTGCAGCTAGGACTGTTAGTACAAAAGCTGTAAAAATACGGATAATTATGAGAAGCAGTCCATTTGCTCCTACCGAAACGAATAAAAGAGGCTCTTCTATAATGGCGTGACAACATGATAAAAAAATAATAACCAATAACAAGCTTTTCTTATCAAGGTTTTCATTTTTAGTAGTCTGGGTTATCACTCCGGCGCTTAAGATCATTCCGAAGAATATACCAATTACTAAGGGGAGGGAGGCGCTTTTGGCAATTCCCAGCCGACTAGTAATAGGTTCATATAATTTAGAGATTTTATCCAAAATATTGAGATCCTTAGCTATTTCCATGACTATCATGAGGGGAAATATGATTATAGCTATGTTTAAAACAGATGAAAAGCTTCCCAGCAGACCTTCTTTTAATATAGAAAAAAAAGTGACCATACTTATGATCCTCCCTTACAATATAAGATTAAATATTATACCTGCCAGTATTGCTAGTCCAATCCTGATTATAACAATGAGAGTAAGACTTATCTCTATTTTTTTACACACACTTGTTTCTATTATTAAACTGTGACAAAAGGAAAGCATTATTGAGATAATAGTAATTTGTTTAGGGGTTAAGGAAAGTGATGCGATAGCTCCTATTCCGGCATAGAGATTTATTAGATTTCCCAAAACTAAAACAAGGGTCGCTTCTCCGGGTAGTCCGAATATTTGCATGAAAGGAGAGAATGTTTCGGCGATTAAGTCTAATAAGACTGTATGTTTCATGAAAGTTATAATTATATGGACAGGAACTATGATCTTAGCTAAATCAAA
>JAHDSB010000021.1 GCA_018433015.1 Clostridia bacterium
CTTACGGGTAAGGGTAGAATCAGCTTTGCATAACCGGGGAGAAGATATTGAGGAAATCCGCTTGCGGGTAAATCGTCCCTTGATCTTACGGATTGGGTCTTATGAATATACCATTGATGAGAAACAGCAACTAACGGAAAATTTGTTTCGGGGCCATATTATAACCAGGGATGAAATAGAGAGAACGATGCAAGTCTTAAGTCAGTGTTCCCTTTATGCTTGGGAAGATGAGCTGAAAAATGGATATATAACCATACCGGGAGGGCATCGGGTAGGGCTTGTTGGTAAAGGTGTGTTGGACAAGGGGCGCATTAAGACGCTCAAAGATGTGTCCGGTATCAATTATCGTATCGGTAAAGAGGTAAAAGGTTGTGCTAATAAACTGATGCCTTTACTCATAAAGGATAATAAGGTTTTGCATACCTTGATTATCTCCCCACCCCAATGTGGCAAGACAACTCTCCTCAGGGATGTTATCAGGCAACTTAGCGATGGCGTTACATCTTTAAATTTCTTGGGAGTAAATGTAGGTCTGGTGGATGAACGCTCAGAATTAGCAGGAATGTTTCAAGGGCAACCTCAATTTGATATAGGTTTACGTACCGATGTGTTGGATGCTTGCCCTAAAGCCCAAGGGATGATGATGATGATTCGTTCCATGTCCCCGGTAGTTTTAGCCACCGATGAAATCGGTATGAAAGAAGATGTGCAGGCCCTATACCATTCTTTACAGGCAGGGGTCTCTGTTATTACTACGGTTCACGGCCAGGATTATCAGGAGCTTCAAGAACGACCTGTTTTACAAGAACTGATAAATCTAAGATTTTTTAATCGCTTAGTTATTCTCAGTAGAAAGAAGGGGGTGGGTACCCTGGATGCCATTTGGGATGGTAAGACCTTAGAAAGGATGCGATAAATCATGTATAAGATGATTGGGGCTTTCTGTATCTTCACAAGCTGTGGCTATTTGGGTCTGAGAATTGGCAAGGTGTATCGGGAAAGAACAGATTTATTGCGCTTCCTTCAGAATGGACTTAACTTATTGGAGACGGAAATTAATTATAGTGCTACCCCCTTACCCTTGGCTTTAAAGAGAGTCAGCACAAAGGTTGACCGAGATTGCAGTATTCTCTTTGCCACGGCTGCAGATGTTTTAGCACAAAAAAAGGGAGCCACAGCCAGCGAAGCATGGAATGAAGGGATAAAAGAATTATGTAAAGCAGTTCCTTTGAAAAGGGAAGAAATTAGTGTCCTGGCTTTATTTGGCCAGGGATTAGGCAACTCGGCTAAAGAAGAGCAGGTAAAGAATATTTCTTTAGCCAGAGAACAGCTGCAATTAGCGGAAAAGTTAGCTGAAGAAGCCAGGAGTAAGAATCAAAGATTGTGGCAGTATATGGGCTTTTGTCTGGGAGCTGTTATTGTCTTGTTATTTATCTGAGTGTAAAGGGGAAAGAAAGATGAGTATTGAGTTAATTTTTCAAATTGCAGGTATTGGTATTCTAACTTCAATTTTTCATACCATGCTAAAACAAGCAGGAAAAGAAGACATTGCCTTTATTGCAACTTTAGCAGGAGTATGTATTTGTTTGTTAATGGTAGTACAGCTGATTGGTGAATTATTAATCAAGGTTAAAAGTGTATTTTTCTTATCGTAGAGGTGAATTATGGAAATCCTCCAGGTTGTAGGTATCGGCTTAATAGGAGCGGTGTTAGCTGTCTATGTTAAAGAAAGAAATAAAGAAATAGCTGTTCTAGTCAGTATGGCTACAGGCTTGATCATCTTTCTCTTTGCTGTAAGTAAAATTAGTGCAGTTCTGCAAGTTTTACAAGATCTAGCCTCCCTGGCCAACGTTAATATGTTTTATCTTACAACAATATTGAAAATTATCGGTATAGCATATGTGGCGGAATTTGGTGCTCAGGTGTGTAGGGATGCAGGAGAAGGGTCCATCGCCAGTAAAATTGAGTTTTCTGCCAAAATCTTAGTTATAGTACTGGCTCTGCCAATTATTGTAGCAATATTGGAATCCATATTACGTTTAATTCCTTAAGGTGGTTGCTATTATGATGAAAAGATTAACATTTGTAATCCTGATGCTGTGCTTGCTGGGTCCTCAAACAGTAAGAGGGGAAAGTACAGCAGCAGGGCAGGAAAAAGAGACTATAACCCCTCAAAAAGTAATTACGGAGCAGCAGCAAGTTTTAGACCTACAAGAACTGGAGACCTTTATTCAAACAGTTGATCAGGAGATTAATTCTTATTTACCCCAAATATCTCTGCAGAATATGATTGAATCCTTCAAAAAAGGAGAATTGGAATTTTCTCCTCAGCAGTTGATTCAAGGAATTTTTAAATACTTTCTGCGGGAAGTGACGGTTAATTTTGCACTACTGGGAAAACTCCTGGTGATAGCTGTGATTTGCTGTATCTTACAAAATATTCAAAATTCTTTTGAGGGTGGTACAGTAGCCAAATTAGCATATTTCGTATGTTTTTTAGTAGTAATAACATTGGCGGTAGGTTCTTTTCGGATGGCTGCTGAGGTAGGTCTTGCTTCCATTAATAGAATGGTAGCTTTCATGAAGCTGTTGTTGCCGGTTTTGCTTGTTTTGCTTACGGCTATGGGGGGAATAACAAGTGTTGCCTTACTACAGCCTTTATTGATGGTTTTTTTGAGTTTTATGTGTACCTTTATACAGATAGTGATCTTCCCGCTCATTTATCTTAGTGCGGTCCTGGCCATCGCCAATAATGTCTCAGAAAGTTTCAAAGTATCCAGGATAGCGGGACTTATTAAGCAGCTAACAAAGGTGGGCATAGGTTTGGTGTTAACAGTGTTTATCGGAGTCATAACCGTAGAAGGAGTAGCAGGTGCTGTAGTTGACGGGGTGACATTAAGAACTGCCAAATTTATGACGGGTGCCTTCGTACCTGTAGCAGGAGGTATGTTTGCTGATGCTTTGGATGCAGTAGTTGGGGGATCCTTGTTACTGAAAAATGCAGTAGGCATCACCGGTGTGTTAGTGTTAGGAGCTATAGTTATTTTCCCCGTCTTGAAAATATTAGCCATAGCCATAATTTATCGCATAGCTTCTGCTCTATTACAGCCCTTGGGTGATTCCCTTATTGCTAATACACTGGAAGAAATGTCGGGCTCTTTGTTTTTAGCTTTTGCTGCTGTTCTTTCCGTAGCCATCATGTTCTTCTTAACTATTACAGTCATTGTGGGAACAGCTAACATAACAGTAATGCTAAGGTAGGTGAGGCGCTTGCAATTATTGATAGATCTGGTACGAAATATTGTGGTTATTGTATTATTAACAACCTTCTTGGATTTATTGTTACCTTCCAATAGTATGCGGGGTTTTATTAAAGCTATTATGGGTTTGTTCATTTTAGTGTCCATCTTAAACCCAGTGCTGAATATCATTATGGGCTATGAGGACTTTGAAGTATTTGCCTGGCACCAAGACAGTTTCCTTGCGGATAACAATTCTATATTAGTAAAAGGAGAACGTTTACAAAATGTTAATCAAGAACTTTTTTTAGAGAATTATGGGCAAAGGATAGAAGTGCAAATGAAGGCTCTCTTGCAGCTAATTCAAGGAGTAGAAGAAGTTAAAGTACAAGTTGCCTTGCAGCAGGCTAAAAATGCACAACACCAAATAAAAGAGGTGCAAGTTTCCGTTCTTAACAGGGATAAGGAAGAGGAAAATGAAGTATCCCGTTCCGTTGATCCTGTAAAAATTGAACTGGAAGAATCTGTAGAAAAGCAAAAGGCAGAAGCAGAGGAACGGCAACTAAATAAACGGATTGAAGATCAGATATATACTACTCTTTGTCAATATTTTGGCCTAGAGAAAAAACAAATTAAAGTAGTCTTTTCTCAGTAGGGAGGTGTAGATAATGAATGAGTTTTACAAGACCTTATTAAATCCTAAAGGTAAATTTGGCATCTGGGGAATAGTGTTTTTAGTTCTAGTGGGCATATTATTGATGATTGTTCCCAGCTTTTTTCTAAATGACCGTAATTCAGCAGGCAGACCGGCGGAACCTCTGAATATGGTAAGAGCTGAGGACAGCTCCGCTTCAAGTAGTCCCATAAGTACTTTAGAAGAAAACTTAGCTCAACAAATTAGTAATATTCTGAGTCAGGTGGAGGGGGCAGGAACCGTTGCGGTTTCTGTAACTTTGGAAGCAGGACCGGAAACGGATTACGCAGAGAATGTTACTAGTGATACATCAACCATAGAAGAAAAAGATACCAGCGGAGGTACGAGAACCACAGCTACTGTGAACAACAAGGCGGAAGTAGTATTTGCGCAAAATCAAAATAATCCTCTCGTAATCAAAGAAAAGGGAGCACAAATAAGAGGTGTTCTTGTGGTGGCAGAAGGTGCTAAAGATAGCGAAATTAAGATTAAACTGAACCGTGCTGTGCAAGCCATGTTGAATCTTCCGGCTCACCGGATCATGGTACTTCCTAAGGAAAGTAGGTGAAGAGATGACAACAGTTTATATTAAATTAAAAAACTTGCTGTTTTTTGGAGTAGTTTTACTCTTTGTAGCTTTTTTATGGTTCGGCTTTGTAAGCTTTGACGGGAAAAATAATGTTGCTAATAAAGAGAATATTAGTAATAATAGTAGTGATGTACAAGAAAATAAAACCACCTCTCCCGAAGCAGCGGTACCCACTGTAACCATAGAACCCCAGGATCAACAGGTGAATAAAGAAAATTTTTTTATAGAATACAGATTAGAGCGGGATAGGACAAGGAGTGAGCGCATAGAAATATTAAGGGAGATTGTTAGCAATACTAATTCTTCAGCCCAAATGCGTCAGGAAGCCCAGCAAAAATTAATTAAGATTTCCGATGATATTGATAAAGAGTCCAAAATTGAAAATGCCTTGATTGCTAAAGGGTTTAATGATGCAATTGCCGTGATTCAACCGGATTCTGTGATGGTGATTATAGCTTCTAATGGTTTTCGAGATGATGAGATTACCCGGATAAGTGACATTATAATTAAAGTGACGGGCTGTAAATTAGAGAACGTGATGATAGTCCCTAAAGCTAAATAAACTAAGGGTTTGAATAGTTGCTAACGTTTGTTAACATGTTTTGAATCTGGTATAATAATCACATAGTTTCAAGGAGGTAACCTTAATGGAAAAGAGTTTAACTGAGGGGATTACAAGTTATAATAATGTAGGAGCGGTGAAAATAGCTGATGAGGTTGTGGCAATAATAGCAGGATTAGCCGCATCAGAAGTCAAAGGCGTGGCCGGAATGAGTGGCGGTTTTGTCGGTGATATTTCCGAGTTTGTGGGGAAAAAAAATCCTTCTAAGGGAGTAAAAGTAGAAGTAGGAGAAAAAGAAGCCGCCGTTGATGTATATGTGATAGTGGACTTTGGAGTAAGGATTCCGGAAGTAGCTAATGAGATTCAAAGAAACGTGAAAAATTCAATTGAAAAAATGACGGGACTCGATGTTGTGGAAGTAAATATACATATACAAGGGGTAGTTTTTCCCGATGAGGAAAAAATGGAGGAGCAGATCCGCGTAAAGTAAAGTACTGAGTAGGCCCGAAAGTTTTGGGCCTACTTGAATGTCTTGATCATGCAAAAGGAGGATAAAAATGACTAATCCGGGAGATAAAATATTAATGGGCATATTATCCTTGGGATATTTAGCTTTTTCGGTGCTACTTTTTATTACGGCTCTGGGATGGACAAACCCCATATTAAACATACATGATTATTTATTGAATCCGACTACCAAATGGTTGGTAGGTTCTACAGGGGTCTTAGTTTTTTTTATTTCCTTGTCCATAGTTATAAGGAGCTTTAGATCCAAAAGAGAAAGGGTATCGGCCGTACATGATACCTCCTTGGGACAGATCAGAATTTCTTTGCCAGCCTTAGAAAACCTAATTTTGCGAAGTGCCAAGAAGATCGAAGGTATAAGAGAAGTCAAGCCGATTTTGCGCAATAGTCAGGGTAATTTAGCGATAAAGTTAAGGGTGCAGATAGCTCCTGATATCAAGATACCGGAAGTTTCAGAAGAACTGCAGAAAGTTGTAAAGGATTACCTTAAAAGGACGGCGGGCATAAACGTACAGGAAATAAAAGTGTTAGTTAACAAAGTGAGCTGGGATACGAAAAGCCGTGTGGAATAGGAGGGAAAGAATGTGTGGGAACAGTTGATATCGGAACTGCTGCGCAACCACCGGGGAAAACTGTTAGGGACTCTGCTAGGGCTAGCCTTTGCCTTGCTGGTTATATTTGTAGGCTTTTTGCAGACTGTTTTTGTTGCCTGTTCAATTTATATAGGGTATATTATCGGTAAACGTGTTGATGATAATGAGAGTATCAGAGATGTGATGGAACGAATTTTAAAAGATAGATAGGGGAAAAAAGGAGGCCCGTTTTTTTGTGAAACGACACGAAGCGCGCGAAGTAGCTTTAAAAGCATTATTTGCCTATGATTTGGGCAAAAATGATCTGGATTTTGTGCTGAAGCACTTATTGGAAGAAAACAACAAAGTAGATGAAAATAGTAAAAGTTTTATCGAATACTTAGTACAGGGAGTTTTGGAGCATAAAGAAAAAATAGATGCTCTCATCGCTCAACATTCTATGGAATGGAAATTTGAGCGCATAGCTGCAGTGGATCGTAATATTATGCGCATCGCCCTGTACGAAATCAACTATACTCCTGACATGCCGGCAGCTGTTGCCATAAATGAGGCAGTAGAGCTGGCTAAGAATTATAGCAGTCAAGAGTCGGCACGTTTTATTAATGGTATTCTGGGTAATTTTATTAAAAAGTCTGAAGAAGATAAATAAGGGAAGTTGGGTAGATCAGTGTTTTTGGGGATAGATACCAGTTGCTATACCACATCCTTGGCTGTGGTAGATGAAAATGGTAACTTAGTGGAAGACAAAAGAATAGTTCTTCCTGTGGCGCAAGGGGAAAAAGGGCTGCAACAGTCAACGGCTCTTTTTTATCATTTAGAGAATCTGCCTCTGCTACTAGAGCAAATATGTAAAAATATCAAAGGAAGAGAACTGAGGGCTATTGCTGCCAGCCAAAAGCCTTGTCCCCGGGAAGATTCGTACATGCCGGTGTTTAGGGCAGGGTTTACCCTGGGACAAAATTTAGCTGCTGTTTTAGATATTCCCCTAATTAAATCTACACATCAGGAAGGTCATCTGGCAGCAGGTTTGTGGTCGGCCTGGGCTGATTTAGCCTCTTTTTTAGCCCTGCATTTATCAGGGGGAACCACAGAACTTCTTCTGGTGGAAAGGAAAAATAATAAGCCTCTTCGTTATGAGGTACAAGTAATAGGAAGGGCTTTAGATATTCCGGCAGGACAGTTAGTGGACAGAGTAGGGGTAGCTATGGGGCTTCCTTTTCCCGCAGGACCGGCTTTGGAACAAGTGGCAGCACAGCAAGATGAAAAAAGCTCCGGTGAGAACAAGCCAGCGCAGCTCATTATTCCTTCGGCAGTAAAGGGGTATGATATGAGCTTCTCCGGAGCTGAAACTCAAGCTAAAAAATATTTATCAGAAAA
>JAHDSB010000108.1 GCA_018433015.1 Clostridia bacterium
GAACATCAGGTAGATAGGCCGGGTGTGTAAGTTCAGCAATGGATTGAGCTGACCGGTACTAATAGGCCGAGGGCTTGACCACAAACCTAGGTGGAAGAAAAAGTAGGCAAACTTACCTCTGTGAAGTTTTCAAGGAACTAAAAATAAGTTGACATAATGCAGAATACATTGTAAAATATATATCGTTAATGATTCCTGGTGACAATAGCGAAGGGGTCATACCCGTTCCCATCCCGAACACGGAAGTTAAGCCCTTCAGCGCAGATGGTACTTGGTCTTACGACCTGGGAGAGTATGTCGTTGCCAGGATTTTAATTCCTCGATAGCTCAACGGTAGAGCAATCGGCTGTTAACCGATAGGTTGTAGGTTCGAATCCTACTCGGGGAGCCATATGCGGGTGTAGCTCAATGGTAGAGCTCCAGCCTTCCAAGCTGGTGGCGTGGGTTCGATTCCCATCACCCGCTCCATAAAAGAAATAATAAAGAGACTCAATACAGAGTCTCTTTTTGCATTGTCATAATAAATAAGTCATAAATATAGCTAAATGTGAAATAAATAATTAATATAGATATGATGGCAACAAGAAGGTATGATTTTAATCATAGCGAATATATATATAAAACATAAAATAAATGAAAATATTTAGAAAAGGGGAGATAAAATGTCTATTTATGCAGCAATTATAGGCGCGGGCAGAATGGGAACAATAGTTGCTAAAAAAATGCCTCAGGAAACAAAAAAAATAATTATTGATACAGATGCTGAAAAAGCTAGAGAATTAGCAGAAAATGTCGGAGGTACTTCCAGCCCATCATTAGATGCTGCCAAGGAGGCTGATCTTATAGCTATAGTTTTGCCAGCACCTGTTGTTAATGGAGTTATTGCATCCCTAATAGATGTTGTTAAAAAAGGTGCAGTAATTATAAATATGGCTACCAATGGCCATGTTGAAGCAGAGATCAAGGGTAAAAATAAGGATATAACTATAGCTGATGCTAAAATAATCGGACATGCTGCATCCATTGCTAAAGGTGAGCCGGGAATAGTTGTAGTTAACTGTTATGATGAGAAAGAATTTAGACTGGTGGAGAGTCAATTACAAGGGTTTGATAAGGTAATGGCAGGTAACTCAGACTTAGTTGAAAAGATAAATCAAATATCTTCTACAGAAGGGATAAAAGCAGCTGTTAAAGTAAGAACAGAATTGAGAAATATGGGTGTTAATGACGAAGACTGGATAAATGTTGCTATTAGGACTGTGTGTGCTGGAACAATGAAATCATTTACAGAGAATGATTTAGGACATTTCGGCAAGGAACTTGTAAAAAAATTGGAGGCTGAGAATAATAACTAGATTAGCAAGAACTTACTTATAAAAGCTATTGACACATAGTTAATCGTATGGTAATATGTTCAATGCTATAGTAAATTCCTCGATAGCTCAACGGTAGAGCAATCGGCTGTTAACCGATAGGTTGTAGGTTCGAATCCTACTCGGGGAGCCATTAGAAAGAGATCCCCCACAGTAAATGTGGGGTGTTTTTTTTGTTTAATAGCGAAAGAATATTGAGAAAGTTAAAATAAACAAACAAAATAGGACCGAAGAACTATAATTTTAGGACGACAGTTAGATGTAAAATATTACATAATATGATAATTTATTTACATGGCAAGTCTACGGGAGGTGGAGATGAAATGTTAACTGGTTTAAGCGAAGAAGATTTAGTTGTACATGCCCAACAAGGTGATGAGGCTGCACTAGAAAAGATACTATATCTTTACCGTGGATTTCTGCGATATGTATGTCAGAGATACTACTTAAAAGATGGGGACCAACAGGATCTATTACAAGAAGCATATATTGGTCTGGTTGAAGCTATTAAAGCTTACGACTATACCACAAAAGTAAAGTTTAGAAACTTCGCATTTATCTGTATTAAAAGGGAATTGGATTCAGTTATAAGTAGATCGAATCGAAAAAAGCGCCAGGTCTTAAATAATGCTATACCTATATACTCATATGTTGAGGAAGAAAATGAAAAGTATGGTTCAGAGTATTATACAGGAGAAAATTTCTTAAAAAATGAGAAAGATACTCCGGAAGCTAAACTCCTTGCTAGAGAGGGCCTAAAAGAACTTGTTGACTTTTTACAAAAGGAATTAACTTTGTTAGAAAGAAAAGTATTATTGTTGCGTATTCAGGGACGAAGTTATCGTGAAATAACATCAATTTTGGAAATAAGGACAAAAGCTGTAGATAATGCTATTCAAAGAATACGTCGTAAAGTGAATATGGGATATATTAATATTAAAAGTGCTTAGGCTTAAGGCTTGAGCATTTTTTGTTTAGCAGTAAATTATAGGAATGCTGCGATAATATCTGGAAAATAGCTATAATTATTGATAATTGAATAATATATCCTTAAAGAAGTTTAATTGCCGGTTGTTTATATCTTGCAAGTTTTTGGTATAATATAAGCAGAAGGTCAAAAAAGGTCAGGTGGATAATATGAGTTTAGCCAGAAGAATAGAAGAATATTTAAAACAATTGCTTAAGAATGAAAACATCATTGAAGTACAAAGAAGTGAATTGGCCCAATATTTTCAGTGTGTACCGTCGCAGATAAATTATGTACTGAGTACTAGATTCTCACCTGTCCAGGGTTATTTGGTAGAAAGCAGACGTGGTGGAGGAGGATACTTGCGCATAATTAAGCTGTCATGGGAAGATAGTGAAGGAACAAGGACACAAGAAATATATGATAGCTTAGGGCCGTCTCTTGATCAATTCGAGTCAGAAGGTCTATTAAAGCGTCTAGGAGATGAAGGGATAATCACAGTGCGAGAATATTATATGTTAAAAGCCATAATAGATAGGGACACATTGCGTTTAGGTTTGCCAGAAAGAGATATAATTCGGGCCCGGATTTTGCAAGCCGCCTTGGCATCCATCAGCAGAAATGATATATAGGGGGGATGGATATGATTTGTCAACGTTGTCAACAAAAAGAAGCAAGTGTTCATATTACTCAGTTTATTAATGGAGAAAAACAAGAAGTTCATCTCTGTGAGCAGTGTGCTCAGGAAACTAATGTTGAAATGGGTATTCCCCAGTTCCCGGTACACAACTTAAATAATCTTTTAGGCTTTATAACTAAAGCATATGGTGGGGATAAAAGAATATCTAACGATAGATGCCCCAATTGCCATACTCCTTATCGGAAAATAGCAGAAACAGGGTATGTAGGCTGTAGCGAGTGTTATGAAAGTTTTTCCAGACAGTTGGAACCGGTTTTACGGAGAATACATGGAACTAACAAACATTGTGGTAAGATTCCTCAACGTATGGGAGAATCATTTTTACTAAGACGAGAAATTGAAGAACTAAAAAATAATTTGCAACAGGTTATAAAACAAGAGGAATATGAAGAAGCTGCGAAGTTGCGTGACAAGATAAAAGCTTTAGAAGAAAAACTTGGTGAGGAATAGAGGTGAGTGTAGTGATTGATGATATCTTATCTACTGCTCAAAGTAACTGGACAAAAGAGGAAGGACCTTATCACCATATTGTTATAAGTTCTCGTATTCGTTTGGCCCGTAATATTTCCAAAATACCAATGCCTATTTTTCAAAATGAAACAGAAGGTCAGCATGTTTTAGATAAGGTAAAAAAGGTGGCAGAAAGTAAGGAACTTAGAGATGATAACGCTTTAGAATTTTATCGTTTAAAAGATATAAATGCTTTGGATAGAAGGATATTGTTGGAGAAGCATCTCATTAGCCCGGACCATTGCCAAGAAGATGTGCGGAGAGGATTGCTAGTTAACAAAGATGAATCTATAAGCATTATGGTGAATGAAGAAGATCATTTGAGAATACAAGTACTGTATCCCGGCCTACAATTGAATAAAGCTTGGGAAAAGGTGGATAATATAGATGACATTTTGGAAAATCATTTGGAATATGCATATGATGCAGAAAAAGGTTTTTTAACGGCCTGTCCTACTAATGTAGGTACAGGGATGAGAGCAAGTGTTATGATACATTTGCCGGCCCTTACTATGACTAAACAAGCACCTAGGATATTTAGTGCGTTGGGGCAGTTAGGTTTAGCCGTAAGGGGCTTGTATGGAGAAGGAACAGAGGCTATTGGTAATATTTATCAAATATCGAATCAGATTACATTAGGACAGAAGGAAACTGAAATAATACAAAGTTTAACTGCTGTAACGAGACAGATAATCGAGAAAGAAGAGGAGATAAGAAGAGCTTTAGTTAAAGAAAAAAAATTGCAACTCCAGGATAGAGTAGGCAGAGCTTATGGAATTCTCCAGAATGCTGCCATCATGGATTCAAAAGAGGCTTTAAATCTGTTATCAGATTTTCGTTTGGGTTTAGATTTAGAATTAATTCATACTGACTTAAAAGGGCAACAATTAACGGAACTAATGGTAATGATTCAACCGGGATTTTTACAAAAATATAAGAAAAAACCTATGCAAAGTCTGGATAGAGATGCAGCCAGAGCGGAACTTATTAAAGAAAAGTTGAAAGGAGGGCACAGTGATGTTTACTAGATTTACACAACGTGCTCGTCATGTAATGGAATTAGCTGCTCAAGAAGCAAAGTTGTTAGGGCATTCAGCTATTGGAACTGAACATATACTGCTGGGATTGTTGAAAGAAAAAGAAGGTATAGCAGCCCGGGCTCTAATTAACCTAAATTTAGACCTAAATTCTGTACGAAAAACTATTAAATCTTTGGTATCTCCTGGTTGGAATAATTCCCTGGAATTAGCTTTAACCCCCAGAGTTAAAAAAGTATTAGAATTAGCTAATGAAGAAGCACAAAAATGGGGAGTAAATTATGTGGGAACAGAACATTTATTGCTGGGTTTGGTACAAGAAGGAGAAGGAGTAGCAGCCCAAACTTTAAGCGATATGGGTGTTACGTCGGAGGCCGTTAGAAAGCAAGTAGTGACATTATTAGGGGGCGTATCTGGACCTATTAATAATAATTTGCCAGGCAAACAAAATGGGGATAAAACATCACAAACCCCTAGTTTGAATGAATTTGGACGTGATCTAACTGCCTTGGCTCGCGATAATAAAGTCGATCCCGTAATTGGTAGAGCTAAGGAAATAGAAAGAGTAATCCAAGTATTAAGCAGAAGAACAAAAAATAATCCTGTTTTAATTGGTGAACCAGGTGTAGGAAAAACTGCTGTAGCTGAGGGGTTAGCCCAACTCATAATAGCAGGTCAGGTGCCTGAAACTATTAAAAAGAAAAGAGTCGTAGCTTTAGATATGGCTTCCTTAGTAGCTGGGTCCAAGTATCGAGGGGATTTCGAGGAACGCATGAAAAAAGTTATGGAAGAGATTAAAAACAGTGGTAATGTGATAGTGTTTATTGATGAGATGCACACATTGATAGGGGCCGGAGCAGCTGAGGGCGCTATAGATGCCTCAAATATTTTAAAGCCTGCTCTAGCTCGTGGAGAAATTCAAGTTATCGGAGCTACCACCTTAGATGAGTATCGCAAGCATGTGGAAAAAGATCCTGCCTTAGAGAGAAGATTTCAGCCTATAACTGTTGATGAACCCTCAAAAGAGGAAACAACAGAAATTTTGTTGGGATTGCGGGATCTTTATGAAGCCCATCACCGAGTAAAAATTGCTGATGAAGCTATAAAAGCAGCTGTTGAATTATCTATAAGGTATATCAATGATAGGTTTCTACCGGATAAAGCCATAGACTTGATTGATGAAGCTGCTTCAAAAGTACGTTTGAAAGTTTTTACTTCTCCGCCCGATGTTCAGGAAATAGAACGTAAAATTGATAATCTAAACAAAGAAAAAGAAGCAGCCATTATGGCTCAAGAATTTGAAAAAGCAGCAGAATTACGGGATGCAGAGCAAAAAGCACGCCAGGATTTGAATAACATTAAGACTAAGTGGGAACAAAAGACGAACAAAGATACACCCATAGTCACCGAAGAGGATATTGCTGCAATTGTCTCAAGTTGGACGGGAGTACCTGTACAGCGTCTGGCTCGGGAAGAATCCGAACGTTTATTGAATATGGAAAATATCCTTCATCAACGAGTTATTGGGCAGGATGAAGCTATTAAAGCTGTCTCTAAGGCAATAAGGAGAGCCAGGGCAGGTCTTAAAGATCCCAAAAGGCCCATAGGATCCTTTGTTTTTTCCGGCCCCACTGGTGTAGGAAAAACTGAATTAGCAAAGGCCTTGGCAGAAGTACTTTTCGGGGATGAAGAAGCTATAGTAAGACTGGATATGTCCGAGTATATGGAGAAACATACTGTAGCACGCTTAATAGGAGCTCCTCCCGGTTATGTAGGTTATGATGAAGGGGGACAGCTCACAGAGGCTGTAAGACGCAAACCCTATTCAGTTGTTTTGTTAGATGAAATAGAAAAAGCTCACAGCGATGTTTTTAACACTCTTTTGCAGGTGCTGGATGATGGACGTCTTACTGATTCCAAAGGTAGGACGGTCAATTTCCGTAATACCGTTATTATCATGACTTCCAATATTGGAGCTAGTACCCTTAAAAAAGAAGCTACAGTGGGCTTTGTAACGAGTAACGGAGAAAAAGATGAATATGATCGTATGAAGAAGAAGATTTTAGATTCTATTAAAAAAGCTTTTCGTCCAGAATTTATTAACCGTATTGACGAAATCTTGGTTTTCCATTCTTTAAATAAGGAGCATCTAAAAGAAATAGTTACTTTGTTAATAAATATAATGGTTAAGCGTATGAAAGAACAAGATGTGGAAGTTGAAGTAACAGATGCTGCAAAAGAAGTTGTTATTAAAGAAGGTTTTGATCCTGCCTATGGAGCAAGACCCCTTAAACGAGCGATACAACGACTTGTAGAAGACCGGCTCTCGGAAGAAATGTTAAAAAATACCTTTAAAAAGGGAGAAAAAGTTCTTGTTGATGCTGATGAGGAAGGGATAGTTGTAACTAAAGTTGAATAGAAATAACTAAAATAATATTAAAAAGCTTGCCGTCCGGCAAGCTTTTCGAATATATATTTAAGATTGTGTTAAATATAAAGGAATTAGCAGGAAATAGTAAATAAAAAAAGAATAAAAAGAAAAATTATGATTTAAGGAAAAGATGGTGAACAAATAAATTGGTCAAACAGAGAAGCAAATTTATATGTCAACAGTGCGGGTTTGAAACCCTACGTTGGCTGGGGCGTTGTCCTGAATGCGGAGCTTGGAATAGTTTGGTGGAAGAAGTAGTGGACAAAGGTGGCACCGATAGAGGACATAGTGAAATTAGCCAAGGGCCTCTATCCTTGTCTAATGTTGAAGCTTTAGATGTTAAACGTCTGGACTTGGGTTTTCATGAATTAAACCGTGTTTTAGGGGGAGGTTTAGTGCCTGGATCTGTAGTCCTTTTGGCGGGAGATCCGGGGATAGGAAAATCCACTCTTTTACTACAAGCGGCTTCGTATGCTGCTAGGAAGTTAAGCGAGGTATTATATATATCAGGGGAGGAATCTGCTCAGCAAATCAAATTACGTTCTGCTAGGATGGGTGAAGCTGACTCAGGGGTTCTAGTGTGGGCTGAAACAAGAATAGAGTTAGTTGAGAAGGAAATCAGAAATTCCCATCCTTCGCTAGTGATCATTGATTCTATCCAAACTACGTTCACATCTGAAATTTCATCATCACCGGGAAGTGTCAGTCAGATAAAGGAAAGTGCCGCCAGCTTATTACAATTAGCTAAGAGTTTGCAAATCCCGATAATTATTGTAGGCCATATTACTAAGGACGGGAACATTGCGGGGCCTCGAGTCTTGGAACATATGGTTGATGTAGTTTTGTACTTTGAAGGAGAAAGATACCAACAATTTAGGTTGCTACGGGCTATCAAGAATCGTTTTGGCTCTACCTTTGAGTTAGGAGTATTTGAAATGAAACCGGAGGGTTTAGTTGAAGTAATGAACCCTTCCCAGTTTTTTTTGGCAGAAAGACCTTTGGCTGTACCGGGATCTGTTGTAGCAGCTTGCATGGAAGGCACACGGCCTATATTTGTGGAGATTCAAGCTCTAGTAAGCAAGAGCTCTTTTGGACAACCACGACGGATGACAGCAGGTACTGATTATAATCGTGTGAATTTACTGATCGCAGTTTTGGAAAAACGGGTAGGACTAAGTTTAAGTTATCAGGATGTTTATGTAAATATCGTAGGGGGCATTAAGATACAGGAACCTGCTCTGGATTTGTCTATAGCTGTAGCGCTAGCGTCTAGTTATAAAAACAGACCTAGCTTACCCGAATTAGTAGTTATGGGTGAAGTAGGTCTAACTGGAGAGGTAAGAAGTATTCCTTACCTAGAAAAAAGAATTCAAGAAGCAAAAAAATTAGGTTTTACAAAATGTCTGGTTCCTAAAAGAGGAGGAAATCTGGAAAAATTTAAAGATTTAGAAATAATAGAAGTAAGTAGCGTGGGTGAAGCTTTGGAAATAGCGCTTCTTTGAGAATGTAAAAAAGGCCCTTAACATTCAGGTTTATTTATAAACAGGTTAAGGGCTTTTCCTAGAAATTTAAATATGAGTTTTTAATCATGTCATGTTAAAAGGGCCAAGGGTAGTAACTTTATCATTTTCGTGGTCTAAAACTTCTTGCAGGTCAATATCTAAGGTAATGCAAAGGGCTGTTAAGTAAAAGAGATTTTTACCCATCTCATTTACAATAATTTCACGACAGTTATCACATAATTTGCCCTGTAGGTGGCTGGAGAAAAGATCTTTAAGATCATCTAAGCTTGCATCATCAGGAAAAGATTTTTTCTCTGCGTTTATTTTTAAACAGCCACAGGAAGTTACTGTTTTTGATACTGCGCGATTGACACGGGCTGTGGATTCCAATGATTTAGAAAGTATATCCAGAATACTCTGGTGCCGTAAGAGAAAACGGGAGACAGTTTTTTGAAAATCAGAACATTGAATAGTAGACACCTCACCAACTCCTTTATTTACCACCTGTGATGCTAGTGATATTATACTTAGAAAACTTTTGCCCTGTCAATGTTGAGGTTAGTTAAAAAAATGTTGACTAGCATTTTTTAACTATGATATAATATATAACTTTTGACATAGACATTGTAATTTGTTACAATTGTATTAGTAACTCTCTTGGGAGGTGTTGATGTGACCTTTAATATAGGGGATAAGATAGTTTATCCGATGCATGGAGCTGGAATTATTGAATCCATAGAAGAAAAAGAAATCCTGGGGGAGAAAAAGAGCTATTACGTACTGAGAATGCCAATAGGTGATATGAAACTTATGATTCCTATGATTAATGTTGGGGATATCGGTCTGCGAAAAGTTATTGATGAAGAAGGAGTTACTAAAGTTTTAGATATTTTGGGCCAAAAAGATACTCCAATGAGCACTAATTGGAATAGAAGATATAGAAATAACATGGAGAAAATTAAAAGTGGTAATATTTATGAATTGGCAGAAGTCGTAAGGAATTTATCTATGAGAGACAAAGAAAAAGGGCTTTCCACTGGAGAAAAGAAGATGCTAGATAATGCAAGACAAATATTAATCAGCGAGTTGGTTTTAGCAAAGAATAGCAAGGAAGATAAAATAAAAAATTTACTAGAAGAATATTTAGCTTAACCGCCAGTTGTTCTGGCGGTTACCTTGTTTAAATTCGTAAAAAATCCTTGCTTGCTTTCGCTTATTCACTCCCTTATAATATACTAGATAGCTGTTGTCTAGTAAAAGGAGGTGACAATATTGGTCAGAAAAATTATGAGAACAGTTATTGCGATAATATTCCTAGCAGCTGGAAGTTCTTTAGGATATGCACTAACTACTAACGGATGGCTGGCAATAACTAATTTGGAAGCGAGAATGGCCCTTACAATACTCCCCGGTGTAATCTTTGGTTTAATAGGTTTCAGCGCCGCTCCTTTTCTAATAACCAGGACATTACAAATGACAGACTGGGTAGAGACCAAATTGCAAAAAATGCCCATGAGTGATTTAATGGGTGCTGCTATTGGTTTGATAATTGGACTTATAATAGCTAGTTTATTAGGGTCGTCTTTTACCAATATACCTATAGTAGGAAATTATGTGCCTGTAATTGCCAGTATTCTTTTGGGCTACTTAGGAATGAATATAGGTTTAAAAAAGAAAGAGGAGTTACTGAGTATATTTAGCCTTTTTCCTAAACGTAATAAAGATAAGGAAAAGGATAAAGATAAAGATAAAGAAAAAAGTATATCATGCAAAACCGAGGCTAAACATGCTTATAAGATATTAGATACTAGCGTGATTATTGATGGCCGTATTGCCGATATTTGTAAAAGTGGTTTCATAGAGGGTACCCTAATAATTCCTGGTTTCGTGTTGGAGGAATTGAGACATATTGCTGACTCTTCAGATGCACTTAAAAGAAACCGCGGTAGAAGAGGCTTGGATATACTGAACAAGATAAGAAAAGAGCTTGATATTAGAGTACAGATAATCGAAAAAGACTTTAATGATATTGCAGAAGTGGACAGTAAACTGGTGAGATTAGCCCAGGTGATGGGTGGAGAAATTCTTACTAATGACTATAACTTAAATAAAGTTGCGGAATTTCAAGAGATCAAAGTTTTAAATATAAATGAATTAGCTAATGCATTAAAACCTGTCTTCCTACCAGGGGAAGAAATGATTGTCCAGATTATTAAAGATGGAAAAGAATCTAAACAGGGTATTGGATATTTAGATGACGGTACTATGATTGTGGTTGACTCCGGAAGAAGGTACATCAATCAAACTATTTATGTTGTCGTAACCAGTGTGTTACAGACGGCAGCAGGACGAATGATTTTTGCTAAACCTAAGTATAACGATGATAGGACTTTGTATGAGGTGGATGCTATTGGCTAATGTTGCAGCGATCATACCTTGTGCGGGTCAGGGAAAAAGAATGGGTAGCAAGGTAAGTAAACCATATATTGATATAGGAGGAAGACCTCTTATAACTTATACACTTGATGTATTTCAAAATCATCCTTACATTGATACGATTATCATGGTTGTTAGGAAAGAAGAGCTTGAATACTGTCGAGAAAACATTGTTAATAAATATAGTTTTACAAAAGTAAAAGCTGTGGTAACAGGAGGAAAGGAACGACAAGATTCTATATCTTTGGGGATATCCTTATTGGATAAAGAAACGGAATGGGTAGTTGTACATGATGGAGTAAGACCCCTAATAACAAAAGAAATTTTAGCTAGAGCTTTGGAGAAAGCATGGAAAAAGGGTTCTGCTGTTGTAGGAGTTCCGGTAAAAGATACTATAAAAAAAGTAAATGATGATTTGAGTGTATCTGAAACTCCTGAACGAAAGACTCTATGGCAAGTACAAACTCCCCAAATTTTTCGTAAAGATACATTGTTAAGAGCGTATGAACAAGCGAGTCTTAACAATTGGCAAGTTACAGATGATGCTTCTCTGGTAGAGAAGCTGGGTGAAAAGGTTTATATGGTTGAAGGCGAATATACGAATATTAAAGTTACAACGCCGGAAGATATTTTTTTTGTTAAAGAAATGATAAGGATGACGAAATAATGAGAATAGGTTTTGGTTATGACGTGCACGAATTTGCAGAAGGACGCCAACTTATTTTAGGAGGCGTGGTAGTGCCTTATGATAAAGGGCTTTTAGGACATTCTGATGCAGACGTTTTGCTTCATGCCGTTATGGATGCCTTGCTAGGGGCAGCGGGCTTAGGTGATATTGGCCGTCACTTCCCAGATACCGATCCGAGCTATGAAAATATTGAGAGTACAATACTGTTGAAAGAAACGACTCGAATTTTGGCGGATAAAGGCTACGCCTGTCACAATCTGGATTGTACTATTGCAGCCCAGGCTCCTAAATTAAAGGAATATCTAGATGATATGAAGGAAAATATAGCAGAAATACTAAAAATAGATGGTTCGCTTATCAACATTAAAGCCACAACCACAGAAGGATTGGGTTTTGTTGGAAGAAAAGAAGGTATGGCGGCTTATGCAGTCTGTACTATTATGAGTAAGGAAACCTGTTTGTAATCAAATGTTTGCGGGCAGCCGTTACACAACTGTTGGAGACAGGTGTATAACGGCTGCTATTTACTTTTTTGCTAGCACAAGAATAACTTGACAACTTGAGGCTTTTGGCAACGGGTGATATAATTTAAACGCTTATTTATGATATATCCTAGGAGGGTTAGCTGATGGAAGACGTTCGTGTAAGATTTGCCCCCAGCCCAACAGGGCCTTTACATATCGGAGGTGCTCGCTCCGCTTTGTTTAACTATTTATTGGCCAGAAGACTGGGAGGAAAATTGGTTTTACGTATTGAGGATACTGATTTAGAAAGATCCAGTCGTGAATCGGAAGTTAATATTATGGATTCCTTGAAATGGTTAGGAATTAGTTGGGATGAAGGTCCTGACGTAGGGGGTTCTTATGGTCCGTACCGCCAGACGGAAAGGCTGGATACCTATCGAAATTTCACACAAAAGTTATTGGATGAAGGAAAGGCCTATTACTGTTATTGTACGGAAGAGGAACTGGAAGAAGAACGGAAAGCGTGCCTGGCCCGGGGAGAAATGCCTCGTTATAGCGGAAAATGTTCTAATTTGACGCCGGAAGAAAAGAAAAGATATGAGGCAGAGGGCCGCAAACCAGTAATTCGTTTTCGTGTTCCTAAAGATCAAGAAATAGTTGTACAGGATTTAGTTAGGGGTAATGTTTCCTTTGATAGTAACGGAATTGGCGATTTTGTTATAGTTAAATCCGATGGAATTCCTACCTACAATTATGCTGTTGTTATTGATGACTCCTTAATGAAAATCAGTCATGTTATGAGAGCGGAAGAACACTTATCTAATACTCCACGCCAAATTTTAATATATCAAGCTTTAGGTTTTGAAGTACCTAAATTTGCTCATATATCCCTTATTTTAGGAAAAGATAGGACTAAAATGAGTAAACGTCATGGTGCTACTTCGGTAGTACAGTATAAGGAATTAGGATATCTTCCGGAAGCTGTAGTTAATTTCTTAGCTCTTTTGGGATGGTCTCCTGAAGGGGAAGAAGAAATATTTACCATGGAAGAAATTATTGAACAATTCTCCTTAGATAGAGTAGCTAAGAATCCTGCTGTTTTTGACATGGACAAACTAAAATGGATCAATGGTATATATATTCGTAAAACGGAAAAAGAAAGAATCATCAAGTTGGCCCTTCCTTATTTACAAAAAGCAGATTTCGTCTCGAAAAAACCTGGACAAGAAGAAATGGAATGGGTTGAGCTGGTGGTTGATGCTTTGGCGGAAAGCTTAAGTGCTGTCAGTGAAATAGTAGAACATTTAGGAATGCTGAAAAGTGAAGAAATCGCCCCTGAAAATGAAGAAGCGGAAAATATCTTGAAAGAAGATACATTCCCTACAGTAGTCAATTCTTTCTGGCAAAAGCTTAAAGATTTACCAGAGGTTAAGCCGGAAAATGTTAAACCTTTATTTAAGGCGGTAACAAAAGAATTGAAGCTGGGCGGAAAAAAGGTATATATGCCACTCAGAATTGCCCTTACAGGCGAAATGCATGGACCTGAATTATTCTATATCATACCAATCCTAGGCAAAGACCTTACCTATAAACGCTTGCAAAAAGCTGTAGAATCAGTAGGAGCGCAGCTCAATTAGAAATAATGGGGTAATACCAAACTTAGAAAATAAAGGGAACCCTTGACATCTTTTGTGATAATTGCATATAATAATAGCCAAAATAATATAATTTATGATGCGTAGAAGAGGAGAAGTAGTCCTGTTTTGAACCCCAAGAGAGGAGAAGTCACCGGCTGAAAGCTTTTCCGGGAGATAACGGATGAAATGCGCCTCGGAGCCGTGAATTCGAGAAATTGTAGGGTTCACCGAAGTTACCGCGTTAAGGTAAACAAAGTTGGCTAATAGTAGAAATGTATATTTCCCCTATTAGCAAACAGAGTGGAACCGCGAAAATCCCCCTTTCGCCTCTGTAGAGGCGTGAGGGGGTTGTTTTATATAAATATATTATTAGGAGGTAGGCGTATGCTAAGAAGAATCAAAAAGGATATTGACGCTGTTTTTGAGCGGGATCCTGCGGTTAAAAGTGTTTTGGAAGTAATATTTTGTTATCCTGGGTTTCACGCTGTGTGTATGCATCGCCTGGCTCATAAGCTGTATCAAAAAAAAATGTATGTTTTAGCACGCATAGTTTCACAAGTGAATCGTTTTATTACCCAAATTGAAATACATCCTGGTGCAAAAATTGGTGAAGGTTTATTTATTGATCATGGAGCAGGTGTGGTAATAGGGGAAACTGCCGAATTAGGAGATAATGTAACCATTTATCAGGGTGTTACCCTAGGAGGTACAGGAAAAGAAAAGGGAAAACGTCATCCTACTGTTGGTGATGATGTAGTTATTAGTGCAGGGGCCAAAGTATTAGGTTCATTTAAAGTAGGTAATAATGTGAAAATAGGCGCCGGTTCTGTAGTCTTAAAAGAAGTACCTGATAACTCCACTGTGGTGGGCGTTCCGGGTCGTGTTGTCAAAGGAAAAGAGGTAGGTTTTCTGCGTGAGGTAAAGAAGCATGAAGTGGATTTAGATCATAATAAACTACCTGATCCTGTGGCTGAAATGTTTGATAAGTTGAATGAGCGCATAGTACAATTAGAAGAAAAATTAGAAAGAATGGAGATGGGACCATATGATCACAGAAGCACTGAAAGTTTATAACACGATGTCGGGGAAAAAAGAGGATTTTGTTCCTTTAAAGCCGGGAAAAGTAGGGATTTACGTATGTGGACCTACAACGTATAATTTTATTCATTTAGGCAATGGCAGACCTATAGTAGTATTTGATATGATTAGGCGCTATTTGGAGTATATAGGTTATGAAGTAACCTATATACAAAATTTCACTGATGTAGATGATAAAATAATTAATAGAGCAAAAGAAGAAAATTCTCCTCCTTTACAACTGGCAGCTAAATATATTGAGGAGTACTTTAAAGATGCTGATGCCCTAAATGTTAAAAGGGCAACTGTACATCCTAAAGTTAGTGAACATATGGAGGAAATAATTGCTTTTGTTAAAGGGCTTGAGGAGAAAGGCTTTGCTTATGAAGTTGAGGGAGATGTATATTTTGCCGTGGAGCGTTTCCCGGAATATGGGAAATTATCCAAGAGGACATTAGAGGATTTAAAAGCTGGAGCTAGAATCGACGTTGATGAGAGAAAAAGACATCCCGCAGATTTTGCCTTGTGGAAAAAGGCTAAAGAGGGAGAACCCTATTGGGATAGTCCTTGGGGGAAAGGACGTCCAGGTTGGCATATTGAATGCTCCACCATGTCTTCTAAATATTTAGGTGAGACCTTTGATATCCATGGTGGAGGGTTTGATCTGATATTCCCTCACCACGAAAATGAAATTGCCCAATCAGAAGCCCTTTATGGTGCGCAGATGGCTCGGTACTGGATGCATAATGGTTTTATAACAATAAATAAAGAGAAAATGTCCAAATCATTAGGGAACTTCTTCCTGTTGCGAGATATTTTGAAAAAATATGATCCTCAAGTAGTACGGTTCTATTTGCTTTCCACTCATTATCGCAGTCCCTTGGATTTTGATGATCAAAAACTGGAGGCAGCGGGGAAAGGATTAGAAAGGTTGCAAACTGCATACAGACTGATGGAAGAAGCCATATCTCGCGATATTACAGGTCAGGATACTGCAAATGATAAAACAGACCGGATCAAGGAAGAAACAAAAGTATTGCATAGACGATTCTTGGATGCTATGAATGATGATTTCAATACTGCCTTGGCCATTGCGGTGCTTTTTGATTGTGCAAGAGCGATAAATAGTATTGTAGCTGAAGGGATTAATTTCGATAGCGAAATAGAGGCTCTGAAGGAATTGGGAAAAATTTATGTTGAATTAACAAAAGTACTAGGTATAGAATTAAATAAAACCAATAGTGGAGATTCGGCACTGGTAGAGTCACTGCTTGCTTTGATTATTGAGATTCGTCAAGACGCAAGAACTAAAAAAGACTTTAAAACTGCAGATATGATTCGCGACAGACTAAAAGAACAGGGAATCCTGTTAGAGGATACACCACAAGGAGTACGTTGGAGATATTTATAAAGTGAAATTTCCATCAGTGCAGGCTTTTTAGACACTGATGGTTGTTGAACTAATTGGACTGTTAATCTCCGCTAACCTCCTCTGGTATAGTTGAAGAGGAGGTGTTATGGACGATTACAGGAAAGCAAACTATCATCAGTGGGGATTTTTTCTTCCCCACTGATAATTAGTTGTACGGTAAAAAGGGGGCTGTTAAATTTGTGGATCTATCCCCAAGGGGAACCTCGGGAGATGCCTTCTCTTGTCTTAGCATATGTAGGTGATGCTGTTTTTGAATTATATATTCGTTTATACTTGATTGATAAGGGTTTAGTTAAAGTAAATAACCTACATAAAGAAGCAGCAAAAATCGTAAAAGCTTCAAATCAAGCTGATTTTTTGCAAAAAGCGGATCATTTGCTTACTGATGAAGAGAAACAGGTAGCTAGACGGGGGAGAAATGCCAAAACAGGGCATGTACCAAAAAATGCTGATGTTATAGAATATAAATTAAGCACTGGTTTTGAGGCTTTATTAGGATACTTATTTCTGTTAAAGCGAGAAGATAGGATTAAGGAATTAATGGATTTCCTGCTATCTGACAAGGAAAACTAACAATATTCACTAAAACTGGAGGAAAGATATGGGTAGAAAACAATTATCTGTTCGTATACTTAAATATACCCCTGCTCCCGAAGAACTTATTGCTATGGGAGCCAAGCTATGTTATTCTGCAACTGATATGGACAAACTAGAAGCGGGCATCCTTGCAAAAGAACAAGGTAAATTTATTGAAAAGCTGATGGACAAAGAACATCTATCACCCTTGGAACATGTCTGCTTTACTTTTGCCATAGAAGGCGTATCCAGGAGTTTATTGGCCCAAATTACTCGTCATCGCATTGCTAGTTTTAGTGTGCAATCTCAACGCTATGTAACGGAGCATTCCCAAAAAAATGAAGGAAAAACTTTTGATTATATTGTTCCGCCCAGTATTGAGGCTCTGGGGAAAGAATATGTTGATAAATTTGAAAAACAGATGGAGACCATACAAGGGTGGTATGATGAATGGTGTGACCTTGTAAGCGTTGATGGACATAAAGGCCAGGAAGATGCCAGATTTGTATTACCTAATGCAGCGGAAACCAAGATGATTGTAACCATGAATGTAAGGGAATTATTACATTTCTTTGAACTGCGCTGCTGTACCAGAGCACAATGGGAAATTCGTGAACTAGCTACGGAAATGCTAAAATTAGTAAAAAAAATAGCTCCTAATGTATTTAAGAAAGCTGGACCATCTTGTGTAAGAGGAGGATGCTCGGAAGGCGAGATGACATGTGGAAAAGCTCCCGAAATGAGGAGAAAATTTGCGGAGCTTTGCTAGAGAGAAAGGAATGCGATGGAATGAATTTATATGGTAAGAATCCTGTGCTAGAAGCGTTAAGGGCCAAAAGGCCAATTAATAAAATATTAGTTGCAAAAGGCTTTAATAAAGGCATGCTTAGAGAAATTACTAATTTGGCCAAAGAACAGAAAATTATTATACAATTTGTAGATAAAAAACAATTAGACTTACTGTGTGAAAAACATGAATTGCATCAGGGAATTATAGCTCAAACGGCTCCTAAGGAATATGCTGATTGGGAAGATGTCTTGAATAAGGTGAAAGAAAAGGGGGAAACACCTCTTTTTCTCCTGCTAGATGAGGTAAAAGATCCACAGAACTTAGGGGCAGTGTTGCGTACTGCTGATGCCACGGGGGTGCATTGTGTAGTTATTCCCAAACATCGTGCTGTTCCCCTCACTTCCGGAGTTTCTAAAGCTTCCGCCGGGGCCGTAGAATATGTTCCCGTTGCTAGAGTCACTAACTTAGCTAATACTATTGATAAGTTAAAAGAAATGGGATGCTGGGTTATCGGCACAGATGTAAAGGCGGGGCTGGAACATTTTGATATGGATCTAACGGGACCCGTGGCGCTGGTGATGGGAAGTGAAGATAAAGGCCTGAGAAAATTGGTTAAAGAAAAATGTGATCAATTAGTAAAAATACCGATGAAAGGGAGAGTGAACTCTCTTAATGTTTCTGCAGCGGCCTCGGTAGTGCTTTACGAAATCATTAGACAACGCAGAAATATGTGAGGTCTTTCAAGTGCGGGAATATCTAATAATAGATGGCTATAATATTATTAATGCTTGGCCAGAACTAAATAATCTAAAAAATGTGAGTTTTGAACATGCTCGTATAAAACTTGTGGAACTTCTGGCTAACTATCAAGGATCATCGGACAAGCAAATAATAGTGGTTTTTGATGCCCATCAAGTAAAAGAGGGGCAAGGAGGAAAAGAAGACTATCTCAACATCCAGGTTGTTTACACTAAAGAAAACGAAACAGCAGATATGTATATCGAAAAAATTGCAGGTTTACTGGTGAAAAAAGGCAAGGTATACGTAGCGACTTCTGATGGATTGGAGCAAAGCGTTATTCTACAGCGTGGGGCGTTGCGTATAACAGCTAAGGAACTTGTTGAGGAAATAAAAAAAGATTTTATTAAAAATAGAGAGTATCTAAAGAACATGGAGTGCAAATTAGGAAATTTACATCAAAATCTCCCCAAGGATATCAAAGAGGTGTTAGAAAGATGGAGAAGAGGGGAGACATAAGATGAAGCTTCATGCTTGACGTACATATAACAATTCAGTTATAATAATTCCAGTGTATAGGACAATGGAGGTTGTCCTAAAATATTACCAATATTTAAAACATTATATCAATAATTCCCAATTGCACAAAGCGGAAACATGCTTTAATAAATGGTATTCTGGATAATCCGAATATTATTATTTGAATAACCGAATAGAGACGGAGGCGATTAAGGGGATGAGCTTAGGCGTAGGGAGCGAAATAATAGATTCTCTAGAAGTTTTAGAAGATGAACATATTGTTGCTATAGCTAGAGAGGGAGATAATGAAGCCCTAGAGTATTTGATTCATAAATACAAAAATTTTGTTAGGGCGAAAGCACGTTCTTATTTTTTAATAGGAGCTGATCGTGAAGATATTATACAAGAAGGAATGATAGGCTTATATAAAGCAATTCGGGATTTCAGATATGATAAACTATCGTCCTTTAGAGCTTTTGCAGAACTCTGTATAACAAGACAGATTATTACTGCTATTAAAACAGCTACTCGCCAGAAACATATTCCGCTCAATTCTTATGTATCGCTTAACAAACCCATATATGATGAAGATTCAGATCGGACATTACTGGACGTTATTTCCGGATCGAAAATAACAGACCCCGAAGAATTAATTATTAGCCGAGAAGAATTTGATGATATAGAAGAAAAAATGGGTGAAATCCTCAGCTCCTTAGAATGGAAAGTTCTTATGTCCTACTTGGAGGGCAGGACATATCAAGAAATTGCCGAAGAGCTGGAACGTCATGTTAAGTCAATTGATAATGCATTGCAGCGAGTGAAAAGAAAACTTGAAAGATATTTAGAAAAAAGGGATCAGTAGCTTAAAATACCAAAAGAAAAAGCTTGACTTGAACTAACAAAATATTATATAATAGTCTTCGTCGGCCGGAATAAAAATCTTTGTTTTTAATGAGTTTTATTTATATGGAGAGATTCCCGAGTTGGCCAAAGGGGGCAGACTGTAAATCTGCTGGCTATGCCTTCGAAGGTTCGAATCCTTCTCTCTCCACCATTATAAAATTATAAAAACAGGATTATTAGTTAATGATAATATCGCGGGATGGAGCAGCTGGTAGCTCGTCGGGCTCATAACCCGAAGGTCGAAGGTTCAAATCCTTCTCCCGCAACCAAAAAAACAGGCTGGCGTAGCTCAGTAGGTAGAGCGTATCCTTGGTAAGGATAAGGTCACCGGTTCAATCCCGGTCGTCAGCTCCAGATAAAGCTAGACGAAGCATACAAAAGATAATATTAAAATGGCGGCGTAGCTCAGTTGGCTAGAGCATGCGGTTCATACCCGCAGTGTCCGGGGTTCAAATCCCTGCGCCGCCACCAACTAAAACATATGAATGTATTAAACTGACTTAGAACTTCTGCGAAGCAGGAGTTTTTTTAATGTAAAATAAGCTGATTTTCCTTGGTAATCTGCAGGTTTGGACGTTTATGTATATATTTGACAGACCCCTTCAAATATTGTAGAATATGGTGAGCAGATAGGATGTTTTCGCCGAAAATACATACAAAAAATGGCATTTACAGATAAAAGGAGGAAACAAAATGGCTAAGGCAAAATATGAAAGAACGAAGCCCCACGTAAATATTGGGACCATTGGACACGTAGACCATGGAAAAACAACCTTAACAGCAGCAATAACCTATGTATTATCAAAAAGAGGATATGCACAGGAAGTAGCC
>JAHDSB010000111.1 GCA_018433015.1 Clostridia bacterium
AATTTTACAACTGTAGATCCTGGGGAGGGGGAAAGAAATGTTGCAATCAATGGTATTGTGGAATTTGGATTCGAAAAGGCAGTAGCTAAAGGACCGAATTTCGGCAAGATTAGATTTGCAAATGAATATGGTACACCTGTTGTCTTTAATTCAACTCTCCAAAATAACAGTCTTATTATTACTCCTGCCAAGAACAGGGCAAGCGGTTTAAAATATAGTATCTATTTGCCTAAGGGAGCAGTTATTGACCAGGATAATAAGCAAAACGACGAATATACATCCTACTTTATTACTTCCAGTCCCCTAAAAATAGACTGGAGAACAGACATAAAGGTGAATCCTTATGGAAAACAGATTGTAAACAAGCCCGTTGAATTGGATGCTTCTGAATTGGATGATTTTTTTGCGGAACATGATAGAAGCATCATCGAATACTATTGGGAATATGGGGATGGTTGCGCAGAAACAGGTGGAAGTAAAGTAAGTCATACGTATCAGGAAGTTGGTGATTATACTGTTAGGCTTACAGTAACCGATAGTAAAGGTTTTACAGCGCAGAAAGAGCAACGGGTTTGGATAAAACCTGCTCCTGAAACGGTTTCATTTTCAGTCAGCCCGGAAGGACTGAGCAGAAAGGTGGAGATGGAGGCCAACCCAAGAAGTTGGTATATGGGTTCCCGCTCTGTAAAACACACCGCTATTTTAAGTTGTGAAGGTATACCTCAAGCAAATGAGCGGGTTGAAGAAAAACTCTTCTTTCAGGGCAAGGAAATAAGCTCAAGGGCACAACATACCAATATTAACGGTGAAACGACTTTTGAAACGTTCATTGATGGGCTCCAACCAGGTAACTATAATTTGGTGTTTACTTTTAGCGGTAAACGAATTGATCGGAAACTTACGATTGAACCTAAAAGGGACAATATTAAATTGAAAATTTGGTTGAAAGACAGGAATAATAATTCCACAGTTAATGTGGGAAGTAAGATAAGAACAGAGGTAAATGGAGAACGGGTATATGCCCCAAAACAAGGAGACGGAAGTTACTTGCTTTCTGATCTATCTACCGGATACAACAGCATAGAGGTATATCCTTCATATTATTACAGTGAATCTAAGCGTTTGAATTTAATGCAGCAAGAAGAAACTGTGGTATTTGAAGTAGAAAGGAATATACCTTCTGCAAAACCTGTATTAAGACGGATAGGTTCCGAATTTTCCAGTACATGGAATTACAAGGACCGGATCTTTATTCATGGCGTAAATGTTGATGCTACCTTTGATGCATGGGTGGACTGGAAAGGCCATGAGCCGGGGTATGTTAAGTTTATTACTCCTAAAGGAACGTTTAATGAGAGAGATGGTAGCAAGAAATTCAATATGGGTAAGGACATTGGACCGGGCGGAAGAATAACTGCAGTTGCGGTAAGTGCTGATGGGAGTATGTCCAGCGCTGTGGATGCTAAAATTGAGGTTGCCCCCAAGCCGCCCCTTGGCCAGGCCAGATTTGTAGACGGTAAATATGAAATGGATGTGTTGTACGATATTAAGGATGCAGTGACACCGGGGGCACCTGACGATTTTCCCCTGCTGGGTGGTAATGTGACAGGACTGAAGGGAGATAACTATAATTTTTCGGGTACTATAAATGATAACGGAGAAATTAACTTATACATAGGATTAACTAAAGCTCAGAAAAAAGAAATGAGTAGGAATAATGCTATAAAGTTACTAGACGGGTATAAAAAGTTAAAACAGAAAAAATCTGTTTCCATCGGCGGTGTAGATATTTATGGCAGTGTCAGCGGAACCTTGCAATGGAAGTATAAGATACAGGAGAATAAATGGGCGTTTACCAAGGGTGTTATTGAAGCTGATGTGGATGGAAAGGCAACGAAACGCAAGTACTTTCTCATTCCTGTCGTATCCATACCGGGATATGTAAAGGGAACTGTAGAGTTGGATTCCGATACTACTATCAAGATAAAAGAGGATATTCAACATAACGATTATGATTACAATGTAATACTTGTATTAGATCCTTCCCTTGAGGCCGCAGTTGGTGCGGGAGTTGAAGGACTCTCGGTGGAAGGATATATGAAAGGCAAACTTGAGACGGAAATAAGAAAACCTGAAGATCAATATAAGGTATATGCCATACTTTCTGGGGGTGTCCGTGCCCAGGCCTTAATATTCGAGTGGGAAAAAGAAGCGTTAAAATACGAATGGCAACTGAAAGATACAATATCCGTTCCTAGCAGATCTCTTCTTGCTGAGCCTAACATGCTTATACCTTCAAGAATAAGTACCTTAAAAAGTGAAGATTTTAATATGATGTCTAGAGATTATGGTGGTGAAAAATCCGCATGGCTGCCGGAAGAAAAAGCACCCGTGCTGCTTAAAGAACCGGTATTGGCAGCGGAATATTCTCCGGAAAGCACGGAACCTCAAGAACCTGAAGAAACAAGAGAAGATAAGATAGAAGAAAAAGTACAAGAACGAATTAATACACAAATAATGCAAAGCAATGTATATCCCTATTCCAACCAGCAGTTAGTTAATAATGGTGATGAAATGGTAATGGTCTGGTTAGATGATAATTCAGAACGTACGTCAGCCAATAGAACTCAGCTTAAATTTGCTACCTTTGACGGCGAAAATTGGAGCCAACCCCAGTTTGTTAATGATGATGGTACCGGAGACTTTGAACCTGCAATCGCAAAAACATCTGAGGGAGTACTGATGGCCTGGCAGAATATCAATTGTGTATTTGATGATGAAGTTACTCTGAATGAATATGTTTCTGCCAGTGAAATAAGTGTGACGCAAAGTGTATACAGTTCGGTATCTGCTTGGGAAAATACCGTAACACTTACCAATGATGCTTACTACGATCATTCTCCTAGTTTGGCAGCGGATCAAGACGGTGGAGTATTGGTATGGGTTAAAAATAAAGCCAATGATCTGTTAGGTGCAAATCCTGGTTCAAATGATATAATGTTTTCAAAATGGGATGGAACAAGCTGGAGCAACCCTGTTGCAATAGTGACTAATGAAGACACAATAATAAATTCATCAGTTGCATATAAGGATAAAAAAGGCGTATATACGTATACGGTTGACACAGATCACGATACGCAGACGACCACAGATAGAGAAATTTATGTCTTGACATATAATGAAGGTCAGTGGAGTAACCCCATACAAATAACGGATAACAATGTGGAGGATTCAAACCCCAGTCCTCGCTATTTAAACAATGGGTTTATTATGACATGGTATCAGGATGGCAGCATAGTATATGTGAATGATTTACAACAGGAACAGCCTGAGGTTGTAGAATCAATTCAAACGGCACAGGTAGATTATGAAACTGCAGTGAGTGGAAAGGGACAATTATCCCTAGTATTTGCTGAAGTATCTGAAACAGGCGGTCGGGATATACATACCTTGATATACGATGCTGAAAATGATATCTGGAGTAATAAAATTAGGCTTACGGATGATAGTAGTTTTGATCGTTCATATAGTCCTGCTTTTACTGAGTACGGTAAACTAATGCTGGCATATTCCAAGGTGGAATTAATACAGGAAATCATTGATGGTGAAGAATATGTAAATACAGGTAGTGCTGATTTAAACATGGTAACCCTGACTCCTCAACATGATTTAGCTATCTATGCAGATAATATTTCATTATCTCAACAAAACCCTGTACCTGGAAGCACAGTAACGGTAACGGTATCAATTAATAATGAAGGTGAGTTTGTAGAGAAGAATTTTGCAGTAGAATTTTATGATGGCGATCCTTTAGCAGGGGGAAATAAAATAGGAGACACACAATTAGTAACGCAGCCTCTATCTGCCAGAGGAAAGGTGGATGTAGCGGTTGATTGGGTTGTTCCTGACGATATGAGCGCACATACCTTGTATGTAATAGTTGATCCTGAAAACAGCATATATGATATTGATACACACAATAACACGGCTGCTGTTACAGTAGTGCAGCCTGATATCCAGGTAACAGCGTTGGATAGCCAGTATGTCGGTACTACAAAATACCTGGTGACTGCTCGTGTTACTAATATAGGAAGCATACCTATAAATGCCGGAGAGATATCGTTGTTTGTTGGTGATACTGAGGGGGAGATGTTGGATAGTAAAGAAACAGGAGCACTTGCCCCAGGAGATGAGAGAGTAGTTGAATTTATGCTTGACTCAACGGAAATGAATTTTGACCAAGGTAATAT
>JAHDSB010000061.1 GCA_018433015.1 Clostridia bacterium
ACCCATGCCGGCACGGGTCCAGCGCTTAATTTCGTTCATAGTAACAGCACCATCGGCTATAGCAGCTTCCAACTCTTCTTCCGTTACTTCTTGACAACGACAGATAAATTTTTCTTCCATAACTCATACCTTCCTTTCCAATGCCAAATTGGGCAAATTTTTAAACTTATAGCCCCAGGCGGGCCGGTGATAATTCCGTTAAGTCATAGGATAAGGGCTTATTGAGAATCATTTGAGTAAGGGCATAACCCGTCAGGGGCGCCAAGGCGATTCCATCTCCTTCATGACCGGCTGCAATAAAAAGACCGGGTTGGGAAGGGACAGACCCCATAAAAGGCTTCCCGTCGTCGGGAGCAGGTCGGAAACCGGAAAATGTCCGGATAATATGGGTCTTCTCCAGGGCCGGGAAAAACCGCACAGCTTCTTTTAAAATTAAGCGCAAGGCAGTACGGGTCACCACCTTATCAAAGCCCACATATTCTCTAGTCCCCCCTAAGAAGTAATTACCCGATTGGGCCTGAGACATGGATAACCCAATGCCTAAGCTATTTAAAAGAGGATCACGTTCCTTAGCAAAATCAGGACTTAGTTTCATAACAATATAGTCGGCACTCCAAAAGTTAGTTTTTCCTAGGGCGGGTATGGCTTCCGTCACTGCAATCTGGCCTCGTTTAGGCCGAATGGGCAGCTTAATATCTGTCAAGGCTGCTATTTGAGGGGCCCAAGCACCCGCAGCATTTATGACAAACTCACTCTCATAAGTATCTCCTCCCGCCGTATTTACTTTCCAGTGAAAAGGTCCGGATGATTCCAAAGAAGTAACAGGGGATTTTCGTTTAATAATTAACCCTTGGGTCGTACTTTCCTTAACAAACCCTCTCATAACCTGGAGAGGATTTACTTGTGAATCCTTAGAGCTATAGGTGGAGGCTAATACATGGGAGCTGATCAGGGGGTTCCTTTTGCGAACTTCCCTTTGCTCTAAAAGCTCCACCTCCAATCCTAAAGCTTGTTGTTTTCTAACGAATTCCTGCATATGGGAAAGCTGAGCTTCAGATTCAATTAAAACCATCCCTCCCCGGCTTTCAAACTCCAAATCCACCGGAAGATCGGCAACCAGCTTTTCATACATCCGCAAACTTTCCAGAGCGCTGGTCAACATAATACCGGGCTTCTTGGATTGCAAAAAGATCATATCATCGCAGGAAGTGGAAGCCCCTTCTCCCAGTTCTCCTTTTTCCAATAAAAGAGTTTTTTTGCCTTCCTGGGTTAGGTAATAGGCACATGATAGCCCAATAATACCGCCACCTATTACGATTACATCAAAGTGTTCCCTCATGTTTTCTCCTTTCTTCTAAGTGCTACTCCACTTTTCTTAACTACCATAATATTTTCTATATTAAGAAAAGTGGAGTAAATTTTGTTTTACCACTCTGTCAATACTTTATATAAATCAAATATATAAAAATAAGAAGCCAATCAGTAAGAGAATTAAGCACATGGGTAAGTTATAGATCATAGTTTTTACCGGGTCTACTTTAATACCTAAGATACCACCTACCAGACCACAAATTACAAAAGTAGTTAAGTCGGCGGGAGGCATCCCTTGACCTGAAGCTGCAATATGGGAACCAGCTAAAGCAACGTGAACAGGATCTAAACCCATTTCTACCAAAGTAGGTCCAAAGAAAGAAAATATAGTGTTTTGTGCAGTAGATTGGGAACCTGTTAGCATCCCCAGGGCTGATAAGGCTGTAGTACCACCAATTTTTAAGAGATTAGCATTTAGTCCCATAGCAAAATTTTTAACAGCCTCGATTTGTCCGGCAGTATAAAAGGCTCCTAGCATTAAACCGGCAGAACTTTGCACAAAAATACTGCCCTTAACATTTTTGATACCCCTTATTAGCACACTGCCTGCCTCTTTGCGAATACTGGGATAACAAAAACTTATCAGGGTTACCACAATGATAGAAGCTACAATCAGGTTGGTCAGCCCCTTAAGAATAGGGATACCGGCCAAGAAATTCAGCAGGGGTGCCATACAGATGGTAATCAAATCAATTTTAAATATCAGACGGAGTAAAATAATAAAAACCAAAATACCTAAGGGTATGAGTACAGTCCAGTTCTTTTTAAGAATCTGCCCCACAGTTTCTTGCGGAAGCAGGTTTTCCGGTAATGCTTTTATTTTAACGAAGCCATAAGCAACGTAAGCACAACAGATAATAACCGCTGCTCCTACAGTGAAAAAAGCAATATTTGTAACAGGGTCAGGATTTATACCGACTAAAGATGCGGAGAGAAAAATAGCCTGAGTTACAGGGGGCATGATGGAGCCTAGGCTTGCCCCCATTACTATGGTACAAGCAATTTGTTCCCCGTTTAATTTCATTTCCGCTAGAGATTTAATACATAATACCCCGATAACCGTAGAGGCTGCCACGGCATCCCCCAACAAAGAACCTGCTACAACTAGGGAAAGAAGGATACAAACAACTAAACCTCGGGGAGAATGTCCAAACCAACCACGGAAGACATTGATGACAGTATCCATGGTCCCCATTTTCACTTGAGTTTCTGCATAGATACTACCAAAGATAGTCAAGGCCATAACCCAGGCAATGCGGTCAATCCCACTAATCCAGGCTGTAAGCCAGCTTAGCGGATTATAAATGCCACCCATTAATAAGGCCAAAAAACCTGCTATTAGTAAGCCTGCTGTAATGTTTCCACCAATATAGGGAATTTTCTTAATTAGCAGAATAGCTAATAGAACAAAAAAGGGTACAATTACAATAATCATTTTCTTCCTCCTTTTCGATAGTTGCTAAATAATAGGCAACAATAGCTTTTAAGAATAACCGTTTCTTCCTAACCTCCTTTCTGCTCTCTACCCTTATCAAACTATATTGCAAGATTAATGCCAAAAAACCATTTTTTTAGATTACTTGTAAAAGCCCATCATATCTCCCTTGACAAGAAACACTATTATAGTATTGAATATAACTTATAGAGAATAAATTTCAGTTTTTGAAATTTAATTATCTATATAAAGAAATTATCCAATATGGGGACTCAGTAAGCATAAGGGTTTAATACAACAATTCCGGAATTAGAAATTTATTTCAATTTCCGGAATGTAAGGAGAGTGGCGAAATGGAGTCTCAAAAGAAGATTAAAATTGCCTTAACCGGGTCTTATGAGGAAAGTAAAGATTTAATTCAAACCTTAAGATATATTGACCAATTGGAACTATGTGCAGTTTTTAATCCCCAATCTTCTTTGTCTATCCTCAAGGTTGGGACCGATGATATCCCTGTATTTCACGACTTGGAAACATTTATCCAAACAAATGATTTCGCTGTACTAGCCTTGGAAAGAGAAGTCCCCGATATCAAGGCTTGCCTGTCTAGAGCCGGAAAAGATCAGGTTATGGTAATACCCAGAGAGCATTTGCGTATTTTCCAGCCCTTCTTTAAAAAGCTCATGGAAGTTGCTGCCCTTAATAAACAATCTGAGGCCATTATGGAAGCAGCCCAAGAAGGAATCCAAGTAGTGGATGCCCAAGGTAAGATTTTATATGCTAACTCCTCTTTCACCCGCATCACAAAAGTCCCTTTAAAGGAGAGAATCAACAAGAATATCTTTGATGTTTCTCCTGATGGCAGCTTAGCCGAAGTATTGCGTACGGGTCGGGCCGTTTTTGGTAATACCCATGTGACAGAAGGTACTCCCATTATTGCCAATGCCTCTCCTCTAATCAACGACGGAAAACTTACCGGTGCTGTAACAGTTTTCAGTGATGCCTCCTCTGTGGAAAAAATGGCTCGTATTATCCAGCGTAGTAAAGAAGAAGTAGCTTCCCTTAAAGAAGCTATTCATGAGATGAATCAAACCAAATATTCTTTTCAAGATTTAGTGGGACAAAGTCCTGCTTTTATAAAATGTATACAGCAAGCTAAACTGGCGGCAGATCTGAATTCCACCGTATTGATAACGGGAGAAAGTGGTACGGGTAAAGAACTTTTTGCCCATGGAATTCACGGCTTTGGTAATCGTTGCTCCGGTCCTTTTATCAAAGTTAACTGTCCTGCTATCCCCGCCAATCTTTTAGAGAGTGAGCTTTTCGGTTATGAAAAAGGCTCCTTTACAGGAGCTAACAAGTTGAAAATCGGTAAATTCGAATTAGCAAACGGCGGCACCATCTTTTTAGATGAAATCGGCGATATGGATTTTACCCTGCAAGCCAAGTTATTAAGAGTATTGCAGGAACGGGAATTTGAACGGATCGGCGGTAACCATCCCATCAAGATCAATGTACGCATAATTGCCGCTACTAATAGAAATTTACTGGAGCAAATTGAGAAAGGCCTATTTCGGGAAGATTTGTTCTATCGTCTCAATGTAATTCATATTCATATCCCTCCCTTAAAAGAGAGACGGGAAGATATCCCCTTGCTAATAGATCATATGTTAAAAAAATTCTCTCGGCAAAATAACACTCGCTCTACAGAAAAAAACCCTTTACCTAGTATAAGTAAGCCGGCCCTGCAGGAATTATGTAACTATGAGTGGCCCGGGAATGTGCGAGAAATGGAAAATCTCATGGAAAAGATATTAATTTTCAATAACACCGGCGCCATCACGAAAGAAGATATTACTTATTTTCTTACTGCAGAAACTCGTTATTGCCATAATAAAACTACATGTCTAACTATTAAAGAGATGGAAAAACGCCTTATTTACTCTGCTTTAGACAAACATGGCACTACTTTAGCAGGTAAAAAAGCAGCAGCACAAGAACTGGGGATATCCCTCACCTGCCTATATGATAAATTGAAGAAATATAAGTAAATATAGCTAGATTCTGTTTATAACAAAGAGCAGCCACGTTAGCTTAACGTAGGCTGCTCTCTCTATTAGCATTCATCCACAATTTTAACTCACTCAACACTCAATCCTTCTCTAATTTCTTTTTGCGCTTTCTTGCTTAAAGAATTTAGTACCAATTCATATGACATATCTATTATTTCTTTCAAAACATCATCAGGTACATTCCCCTCTAAGTAAACCGAATTCCAGTGCTCCTTGTTCATATAATACCCCGGAGTAATGTGGGGATATTTCTCCCGCAAATGCCGCCCGAAGGGGGGATCACATTTTAAAGTAATAATAGGTTTATGCTCTTTATCTCCCCCTTGTAAAGCAAACATTTTTCCTCCTATGAGGTACCGTAAGGCATTCCATTCTACCTTGAAGTCTTTTAGTACTCCTTTTTTAGAGAGACAGTACTCCTCTATCCATTCATAACTCATTTAAACCCTCCCTAGCATTTAATTTTTCCCTCAAAACAAACATGAATAATATAGGTTAAAATTCTTCTTACACCGTAACTTCCCTTCCGAAACTTTTCTTCATATTTCGACAATATGCGAATTGTTAGATCATCAGCTACAGTATAGTTCAACGTATTTAAACTTAAACAATAACCAACTCATAAGAAATTAAGTTTAGGATAAAATAGCTTTGTGAAATAAATACAATTTCTAGGAGGGTACAACTTATGGGTGTAGTTACAAATACAACGGATAAGTATCAAAAATGTCTTGATGCATGTGCAAAGTGTGTACAAGCATGTTACGAATGCTTGAGAGCTTGTTTAAATGAGCCTGATATGGCTGCCAGGAAAAATTGTATAAGTATCTTAATGGAATGTGCTTTAATCTGCCAACAGGCAGTAGCATACATGTCCATGGATGCACAATATGCGAAAGATCTATGTAAACTGTGTGCTACTATCTGCGACAAGTGTTCCCAAGAATGTAAGATGTTCAAAGACGATCACTGTCAAAAATGTGCCCAAGTTTGCCAAGAATGTGCAACTGAGTGTAATAATATGGCCGGTGTCTAACAGATATTAAGCTATACTTTTTCCTAATATGGGGAAAAGATTGAGGTGCAATATAATTATAAACTGATTTTTGTTGTAACGTAAAAGGCTCTAACCTTTGAATCACGAGAGTTAGAGCCTATTTCTTTTCCTTTTTGCTTATTAACCCACAATCTTAACTGCATTTTCTTTTATCTGGGTAACCGTCTCCACAATCTTCTTTTGTTGGGAACCATCAAAGAGTTTGATAAAACTCAGGGGTTTATCAAAGGGTGGTTTCATGAGCTCCGCTACATTTTCAATATAGCCGTTCTGTACAATATAATCAATAATCTTTTTCACGAAAACAATTTGGGCCTGACTAAGGGACTGGTCATTAATAAATTCAGAGAAAGCAACACAGGCAGCCTTATAGTCCAGTTTGGCAATTTTACGCACTAAAAGGCCAAAGGGAGTATCCTGAAATTCCCGCTGATAGTCCTCTGCCGTGCCCAATTCCCCCGTAAAAATATACTCCAAGCTCTCGTAGTCTAAAGCAGTAAGGGGAATATTATGGCGTAACTTATAAATAGCAAGCTGGTCACGGTTTTCCTCTATATAGCGATTCACCTTCAACTTATAATCCTCAAAGTCATAGGCTGGTTCCATTCCTTCCCCCTCCCGGAACATGAGAACTTCATCGGAAAGGTTCGTGTATATGGAGTTTCTCTTATTATCATCTATAATTAACTTGATCAGATTGCGCAGATCTGTACGCACTTTTTCCAACCCTAGGATGTCGGACTCCTGCCAAAACTCATCTGTCTGGATAGTATTGATAAGATCCAGTTTCTCTTTAATCTGGGGAATAGTAGCCCGCTGAGCAAGACTGATACAGATATTTATCAGCTGTTTTTTACCTTTTTTTAAATAAGGCATCCCTTCGATTTGAGCTAGCATGATACCATACATAAAGTTATCGAAGCGTTTAGCATATTCGTCTTCATAATCCATATATACAAGGGGTGCCAGGTAAGTTATCAAATTGTGTTTATCCAAATCTGAAAGACAGACAAAAGCTTCTTTATGCTTATACTTTTCGATGTATTGTAGTTGCAACTTCACTGACACCAAATCGGTATTCAAAGCCTTTATTTGCTGCACTACCATATCTATAAGCCCGGTACGAATGGTCTGATAATGTTCCTCTATAAAAGTAGCTTGTTGGAGGTGCTGAATCAAGCGCACTCGTTTGGCGAAAATAGCTTCGGACAAGCTCTGAGTTTCCTGACCCTGTAAGCCTTCTTTGCGTTCCCGGAAAAATTCGAAATTTCTGAGATAGTCAAAAATAACAAAGTGGGTTTTGTCCTGCCCTGCTCCGAACAAGTTTTCACAAAGCCTTGTCCCACGACCAATCATCTGCCAGAACTTGGTCTTTGAGCGCACACGTTTAAAGAATACTAAGTTAACAAGTTCCGGCACATCAATACCAGTGTCCAACATATCTACGGATACGGCAATATGGGGTTCTTTTTCCGCCATTTTAAAGTTATCAATGATATTTTGGGCATAGTTGTCATCACAAATTACACGTTTAGCAAAACTCCCCTTATAGTGAGGATACAGTTTATCAAAACGCTCGATAATATATTGAGCGTGCTTTTTGTTTTGCGCAAAAATGATGGTTTTCCCTAATCTATCACCGCCGGCCACCTTGATTCCTTTATTCATTAAATTTTCCAATACCATATCCACGGTAGTCTGGTTAAAGATATATTCATTTATTTCAGGGGAAGGTATAAACTCAGGCATAGTACCGTCTTCGTCAGTGAAATCTTCTTCATAACGTGCCTTATCTTCCTCGGGGAGGTCATCGTAGGCAATGCCTTCCTTCATAATCTTAGTTTCAATCTCAATGTTATAGTAAGGGACCAAAACGTGATCTTCCTCTACAGCAGTTTCATAGTCATAGGCATAAGTGGGGACACCATTTTCCATCTCAAAGAAATCGTAAGTATTGCGGTCCACATCAGTCTTGGGAGTCGCTGTCAGACCCACCAAAAGGCCGTCAAAATATTCAAATATGGCCCGGTATTTTTTAAAGATACTTCTGTGGGCTTCATCTATTATGATTAAATCAAAATGGGCCGGGGTAAACAGACGTTTACCGTCATCACTCTTAGCAGTATCAATGGCGTTAAGTATCGTCGGATAAGTGGAAAATACGATACGGGCATTTTTATCATCCTTGTTGCTCAATAGATTGCACAGGGACATATCGGGCAGATGGTTTTTAAAGTCATCTTTAGCCTGTCTCACTAAGGCTCTTCTATCCGCTAAAAATAAGGTATTAGTCACATAACCCCCACGAGATAAGACATCAGTTAAGCTGGAAGCCGTTCTGGTTTTACCCGTACCTGTTGCCATCACCAGCAGG
>JAHDSB010000045.1 GCA_018433015.1 Clostridia bacterium
CCGTAATGCAGCCCTGTTTTTGAAAACAAGGGGGCAGGGCTTGGTTTAGTGTTGCCTTTTTGGTCTCAAATAACTTGTTAAGCAGGCTTTTTTTACTCTTTCTTTCGTTTTTGTCCTCTTGACTTAATACCATTAGACTTTTTTTCTTTTTGACTTTTATAAAGTAACTAAGGCATCTTTGTACAGCCTTAATACAACGCAATATGTATAATCCGCTTGAAATGTTTTTAATTTTCTCATATTAAAGATGATTTTACATTATCCCATTTCATAAAAATTTTTAATATTATGATATCGCCATTATATATATCTATGTAGAATTTTATCATAAAATGTCGATTTTTAAATTAAAATAATCTTAAATATTTTGTACTAAAAATACAGAACAAAACCTTTACAATACGACGCAATTTATATTTTACATGGAAAGATAGCTCATTTTGAGCCATTATCACCTATTAGCTGCTTAATATAATCTTTCCCACTACATAACAAGCCAGGGATTGCTCCCTGGCTTATTGTTTTATTCAATTAGATGACCTATTAAATTAACTCAGCTTTCTCCAGCATTCTCATCATGATAGCTGCCAGTTCGGCTTTAGTCATTTTGCCTTTGGGCATAAATTCTCCTCGTACATTACCCAATCTATTATTATTACTTTGGTGGGTACGGGTTGTTACCTCAGGATAGGCTTATAGTACGTATATTGATATTTAATATTTTAACCTCTTTCTTTGAAATAACGTAAAGATTTTTCCTTAAATTTTTCATATTTATATCTACTAATTAAAGCTTTTTTATTATATCCTATAAATTCAATATCATAAGATCTGTTGCTAAGTCTCTTGATCATTCTAATTTTATCCAAATTTATTAAAAATGATTGGTGTACACGTAAGAAATTGTTTCCCAGCATTTTTTCCAAATTGTTCAAGTCTTCATTAACTGTATAGATGCAATATTTTGTGTGAACAAAGGTATTCCGTAAATATCTTTCAATAAAGATAATATCGCTAGGTTGAATAAAATATATTTCGCCAGTTTTTTTTAAACCTTTTAAAATTAACTTGTTTTTTTTGAAAGAAGGAAGCTTTTTGTTTAATCTACTAACAATTCTAGAAATAACTTCTGATATACGCTCTTTATTAACAGGTTTTATAATATAATCATAAGGATGAACAACAAAAGAATCCACTGCATACTTAGTATAACCAGTAACGAAAACAAAGTTTATATCTGGTAGAAGTCTAAAGATAATTTTAGCTACTTCTACTCCATTCATAGTTTCTGTTTTTCCTAATTCAATATCTAGCATAGCGATATTCGGTTTATATTTTATTGCCAATTTAACAGCCTCTTTACAACTGGATGTATCATAGACATTTGTTACTAAAGGATTATTCAATAATAGCTGTTTAAAAAACTTTCTTGTATATGCTTCATCTTCCAATAGCAAAATGTTAACCATAAAACTCCCTCATTTTATTATTACTTAATATTATCTAGTCTATAAAACATTTATCGTTGCATGATAAGACCAGAATATAAATTATATAAGGTTTTATTATGGTTAGATATTTATTTATGGTTTATGGTTTGGGTAGTATAAAACCAAAATTCTAAAAAATATGGTAAGTCATATTCCGATCTAATAAATATTCTATACCATAATTTCATTTACAGCATCTTTTTAATCTTTAGAACAAATAATATAGTAATTTCTACTTACTATATTATTGTTTTCCTAAATAAATCTTTTTCTGGCTTAAATAGACATTAATATGGACTAAATATACTAATATATAGACAAGCCTTCTTTAATTAGATAAGGTTTAATTAAAGAAGTTTTTGAGAAGCTTCTCAAAATAAAAAACTAATCTATTGATCAAGTAATTAAAAAATTATAGGGAGTGGTTTTTATGAAAAAAACATTAACTATTACATTTTTATTGCTTATCATAATTTTCAATACAAGCATAGCTTTATCAGCAGAAATTAGCAGTGCCAACTTGTCAGATAATTGCGAAAAAGAGCTTATTGATAATTTCAATTACAAAATTATAAATGACAAAAAAGTTCATGAAACAAAAATACTAAAAGGTAACGATCTTACAGTATCTGAAAAAGTATATAAAGATAGTGATTCTATGCCAATTAATTTATTAAACTCATCTGAAACAGAACCAAATGACGATCCAAATAATCCAACAGTTATTAGCTTAGATAGTTCTATAAGTGGGAAAATAAGTACACTTGAAGATGAAGACTGGTTTCGTTTTTATTCAGGTGAGACAGGAAAATATACAATATTATTAACAAATATTCCTTCAAACTGTGATTATGATCTGCAAGTTTATAAACTAAATGGCACTCAATTAGATTTAAAAAGCAAATCTTATTATGTTGGAAATCATTATGAATTAACAGGATATATAGATGGCCCAGGTTATTATTATATTAGAATTTTTCCAGATAATAGCTATAATAATACTAATAGCTATACCTTAAATACTAAATTTACAAGTCAATATGATTCTAATGAGCCTAATGATAATGTAATGTATTGTACACAAATAACTTCCAATTCATACACTTTTGCTGGTACATTAGATAGTAGCTATGATGAGGATTGGTATGAATTTTCAGTAAACGGATCAGGCTGGCATAAAGTAATTATAAATTTGAATACTGTACCAGATGACTATGATCTATATTTATATGATTCTTCCGGTTCTCGCATTGACTCATCTCAGGAAGCAGGCAATTCAATAGAATCGCTATTATTTATTGATACTTCTAATGAGACTTATAGAGTTTTAGTTAAATCTTATAATTGGTCAAGTGCTACCCCGACTTACGACTTAGAAATTATTGTACAAGAAATATTCAGAGGTTTCTGGATGAATGATCCTATTTCTAATTATGTAATAAATGGCGGTTATCTTTACGGAGAATGGGATAGAACTGCTAATCCTAATTCCGCACATAAAGGATTAGATTCTAAAAATGCTCCTAGAGGCACTAACATAGTTGCCGTTGCACCTGGAGAAATTGCGTTTGCTGGTAAAAGTGGTGCTTGGGGTAATGTTGTTGTTATTAGACATTCCGACCCAGATAGAAAAACAATCTATACAAGATATGCACACCTAGATACTATTTCCGTTCATAACGAACAAGAAGTTGATACCGGAGATAAAATCGGTACTCTTGGTAGTACTGGAGGAAATTGGGGACCACATTTACATTTTCAAGTAGATTATGCATTTGATCAAACAGGAAAAAGCTGTCTAAATGCGGAATATTTTTTAAGAAGAAGTGTAAACAATTATGGTTGCTTAGCTGGTTTCGTTAAAAATAGCACAGGAAATTTTATAAAAGAGGTTAGAATTCCTGGTCTAAATAAAAATGATAGCGGTTCTTATGGAGCTTCTTATTCTTATGGATCAATGAACAGCAATAATACAATACCTTTTAACGATGAACAGTATTTTGGTATTAACTATTTAGGAGCACGAATATATCCTAATTTATATAACATAGAATTTCAACATAGTAATTATGTTAACGAAACTGGCCAAGCTAATATCAGAAATAATAATGTTTTATTAGATGATAGAATATTACAATAATACTGGGAGGGAAAAGAAATGAAAAAAAGGGAAAAATTAAAGAGCATATATTTAATAATATTTCTTATGTATTTCTTCACAATAAACATTTTAATCACACCTGTTTTAGGGAACGATGGAATCCAAATTAAAGAAAATGATTTCCTAAATATCTTATGCAATTTACCTACTGTTACAAACAATGACGGTTCATTAAAAGTCTCTTTGGTTATTGATGAAAATCACGGGATCAATATTGATAACGGACTATATATTATTGGACACCCTGTTGTTACAGTAAATGATAATGCTAAAATATATCCTGAACACATTATATATTACGACCCTACTGAAGAAATATCTGTGATAAAACAACCTTTTATAACTACTATTAAAGGAGAAGTATTATTCATAGATCATAAAAAATATCCTAGCACTTTACATGTAATAGATGTTGAAGGTAACATAAAACAAATTACTACTCCTTATAATGAAATAGTAGCTATATCAGCTAACCCCATAAAAAATGAAATAGCTGTGTTCGGAAAATTACGATATGAGACCACTGTAAAGTTTTCCATAATTAACCTTGATACACAAGAAACAAAAATTATATATAGCCACGAATATAATTCTATACCACATCTTTCTGTATCTTCCTTTCAAGTAGTATATGATCGCTCTGGAAATTTATATTTCAGCACAGTTCAAAATGATCGTCCCGCCATATATATATACGATGGTAAAGAAGTGAAATTATATAAAAGAGAAGCTTTAAAACCTTTGATCTCACCCAACAGTAAGTATTTAGCTTATCAAAATATCGACTTTGTGACAAAACATAAATCAAAAAGGGAAGCCAATTTTGTCATAATAGATCTAAGCAGTAACCAAGTTATTGGAAGTATCAATAAAACTGGCTCTATTCTTGAATTATATAATGATTCTTTATATTTCTATAACACTAATGCTGGTTCCTTAGAAAAATATTCCTTAAAAAACAACTCCATTTATCTGGAGAAGATAACCAAGATTGAGGCAAAACCATTCATAAGCAATGAGCCAAAAGCGAATATCTACTCTTATTCTGATTACAGCAGTGCTGTTATCAAAAAGTATCAATAGACACTTACATATGAAAATCTATTTAGTAAGCCAGGGATTGCTCCCTGGCTTATTGTTTTATTCAATTCGATGACCTATTAAATTAACTCAGCTTTCTCCAGCATTCTCATCATAATAGCTGCCAGTTCAGCTTTAGTAATTTTGCCTTTAGGCATGAATTCATCCCGTTCATTTCCTACGATCAGGCCGTTCTTTACGCAAATGGCTACTACTTCTCTGGCCCAGGTTCCTATCTCATCCTTATCTACGAATTTATCCAGCTCATTTTGTAACTCTGCTTGGGTGTAATCTGTTTTTAAGCCGGCTATCTTCATGGCTCTCAAGATCAAGGCTGATGCTTCTTCTCTGGTTACATTGTTGAAGGCTTTAAAAGTATTGTCTTGATAACCTTTTACCAGGCCATATTCTATACCGGTGGCTACTGCTCCAAAATATGGTTTGCTGTGATCTACATCGCTGAATCTGTATTCCGTTCCTTTATCTCCTAAGCCCAAGGCTCTTACTAGTGTTTGAGTAAAGAAGAGTCTGGTTATAGGCTCGTCGGGTTTAAAGGTAGTGGAGGTTGCTTCTGCTACTACTTTTCTGGCTCCCATTTCATTACATACTTCTTGAGCCCAATGTCCTTGGACATCTTGGTAGGCTTTTGGATTCCAAATTATTGTATAGGTGCTGTTGGTTAAACTGTTAATTTTGGCATAGTATTTTCCGTTTATTACTATTACTTTGGTAGGTACGTGACAGGTGGTTCCATCGGGATAGGCTATTAAGCCGGTTGTTATTTTACTGGGGTCTATTCCCTCAGGGATGGCGATGGTTCTTGCTACATAGTTACTGAAGCTTTTAGCTTCTACTGTTTTATCCCCATAGCTGCAGTTTACGGTGAAGTCCACAGGAGGTACTACTAAAGTGTATTCA
>JAHDSB010000092.1 GCA_018433015.1 Clostridia bacterium
ACCAATAACTGTACCTACTGATAATGCTAAAGCAAAGTTCTTAGTAGTTTCTCCTCCTAAGAACAACAGGGCTAACAACACAAAAAGGACAGTTAAGGATGTATTAATGGACCGTACAATGGTTTGTCCGATACTTTTATTAATTAATTCAGCTAAACTTTGTTTCTTGCGAATTTTCATGTTTTCCCTGATTCTATCGAAGATTACTATGGTATCGTTGATGGAATAACCGACAATTGTTAAGATAGCAGCTACAAAAGCCGTATCAACTTCAATTTGTAGCAGGGAAAAGAAACCCACGGCAATAATAGCATCGTGTAAGAGTGCTAATATAGCGGCTATACCAAATTTAAATTCAAAACGCACCGTAATGTATAGAATCTGTAAAACAGCAGCAACTAATAAGGCTAACAAAGCAGCCCGTTTAAGTTCACTACCAATTGCCGGTCCAACTTTTTCACTGCGTAACAACTCAAATTCACCTAATGTTTCTGTTAAATTCGTTGCTATTTCATCCTGTTCTTCTTGGTTAAGTTCCGGAACTTTAACTATTATGCTTCCGTCCGTCGACTCTTGTATGGAACTTTTTTCATAACCAAAAGGCGTTAGCGCAGAACGCAGTTGTTCACTCTTAACAGCCGGGTCCTGGAACTTAAAATGTAGAAGGGTTCCCCCGGTAAAATCAATGCCGAAGTTTAGACCTTGTATCACAAAAGAACCAATACTTATTATAATTAAAGTCAAAGACAGGGCATACCATAGTTTCCTCTTACCTATAAAATCCATTTATCTCCCCCCTTATGCCCCGTAGATTTTGGGATTTTTAGCAATATTTGACTCAGCCAACATTTTCAGCATAAAACGTGTAAAAGTAATGGCTGTAAACATACTGCATAAAATACCAATACTTAATGTAACAGCAAAACCTTTAATTGTTCCACTGCCCAGATAGAATAACACACCAGCTGCAATTAAGGTGGTGATATTGGCATCAAAAATAGTCCAAAAAGCCCTTCTAAATCCTGAATCTATAGCAGCGCGTAAACTTTTACCATTGCGCAACTCTTCTTTCAGACGCTCATAGATAATAATATTGGCATCCACACACATACCAACGGATAGCAGGAATCCCGCTATGCCCGGCAAGGTCAAAGTAGCGTTTAATAGTATTAAAATTCCTATGTTCAATAAAGAATAAAGAACTAACGAAACATCTGCCACAACGCCAGGTAGGCGATAGAAAAGCAGCATAAAAATCATAATAGCAGCCAGACCATAAATAGCCGTTGTTTTACTTTTAGCAATGGAATCTGCCCCCAATGTGGGTCCTACAGTTCTCTTTTCGATAATTTCCACGGGAACAGGCAAAGCACCTGAACGCAGGAGTAAAGCTATGTTATGAGCTTCATTTAAATCACTATACCCTGTAATTTGAGCTTGTCCATCGGGGATAGTTGTGCTTACGTAAGGAATTTGCAACATCTCTTCATCCAAGAAAATACCGATTACACGATGTTGGCGATCCTGCTGACCATTTACTTCCGGATATTTTGCCACAAGTTCAGCTGTGGTATCGGCAAATTTTTTGGCACCTTCAGGTTTAAACTTTAAAGCTACATAAATTTCTCCCGTTTGCGGGTCCTTAGCTTCCTGAGCATCTTCTAAATCGCTACCATCTAAAATGATTGTCCCATCATATAATCTAAACTCTAATTGAGCTGTTTTTCCAATTGTTCTGATGGCTTCTTCGGGATCTTTAGCCCCGGGTAATTCAATGAGGACACGATTGTCCCCTTCCTGTTGTATATTGGGTTCTGCAACACCCAGACTGTCTACCCTGTTGCGCATTATGGCAATAATTTGGGCTATGTCTCTATCTGTGACTTCGCCTTTAGCTTCTAATCTCACTTGCACTCCGCCCTTTAAATCCAAGCCTAACTTGAGATTTTTTTGCAGAGGTTCTGCTGCCATAAATGCTGCACCGATAATGAGGGCGACAACAAGTACAATCGAAACAACCTTCCCCCACTTCATCTATGCCTTCTCCTCCTTAGTACATTATTAGAAAAATTCTCTCATACTGACTTATTATATTCCTCGCCGAGGGAACTTGTCAAATGCTGCGTTATGTCAATTATTGGCGGTTTACTGATATTTTCTCTACAATAATTGGGCGTTATTAATAATAATAGAAAAAGTACTATCTAAAAAGTTTGCTGCCCGCCTACACATCAACATTCTCGTCATAAATATTTCAAAATACTCAATAACCGGTACAATTTTCGTATCTATATCTAAATGTAACGTTATTAGTTTCTTTTCAGCCTCTATGGCTAAATCTGATTTAACAACTGCATAGTTTACTCTGTCGTGAATATCAAATTTGGCAAAATCTTTAGTACGTACCCGTAAACGATGAACATCAGTTTTATCTGCCAGTACTAAAGCTGCGGTGATTGTGTTGACGATTTCACCTTCTCCTTCATCATGATTACCAATGGCACCAATGATTAAAGCAGTTTCTCGGCATTCCATACCCATACGGTTTAAGATTTGATAAGCCAACATGGCTCCTGATTGACTATGATTATAGCGGCTGATAACATTCCCGATATCATGTAAATAACCGGCTATGCCGGCTAATTCAGCAAGTCGTTCCGGATAATTTAATCTTAAGAGAATATCTCTAGCCTTATTAGATACTAGCTCTACATGCCTAAAGCTGTGATCAGTGTATCCCATTGCCCGTAAATGATTATTTGCCATTTCTATTAAGCAGGCAACTTCTTGATCCTTTTTTATATCAGTTAATGAAACAGTCATGCTCTCACCTCACGGGTCCTATTTTTCCCTTCATATCCTTAGCTTAATAGTATCTTTTTATGCTTTCCTTTAAACATACAACTGTAAAGAAAAAAAGCGCAGCTATGCGCTTTAGATCACTTATTATAGTTTACTTTTCAACATCTTCAGCATCATTTTCCTGAAGAGTAACTTCTTGTTCAGTAGCATCTACATCATTATCTTGCTCTTCATTTTTGTCCTTTTTCTTTTTCTTATTACTCTTCTTCTCATCATCTTCATCAACAACTACGTAACCAACAGCGGAACGATTAGCCTTAATTCTAATTTGGGGAGCTAATTCCAGCACGATATTGTCACCCTTAAAAGCTACAATCTTTCCATGAAAACCACCTATAGTAACAACCTTATCTCCTTTTTCCAAACTGTTAAGGAGTTGTTCCCGTTGTTTTTTTTGCTTTTGCTGTGGCCTAATAATTAAGAAATACGTAATTGCCAAAAAAGCGACTAACCACATTAAACTACCGCCCATACCTTGTCCCATTAAGTTTTCCTCCTTTTTTACATATATCATTTAAGAACAAATTAAAAAATACAATAGTGTAATTATACCTTATTTACCTGATAATTGCTATAAAATTCCTCTCTAAAATCTAAGAAAGCATCAGCGGCAATAGCATTTCTTATATTTTCCATGAGTTTTAATAAGTAATAGAGATTGTGAATAGTTGTCAGCCTTAAGCCCAAGATCTCATTAACATTAAATAAGTGTCTGATATAAGCCCGGGTAAAATTCCGGCATGTATAACAATCACAGTGATGATCCAAGGGAGTAAAATCATGTTTATATTTAGCATTGCGAATTACCAGCTTGCCTTCCTTAGTAAATACTGTCCCATTACGGGCAATACGAGTAGGCAACACACAGTCAAACATATCTATCCCGCGTAAGACTCCTTCCACCAAGCAATCTGGGGAGCCAACCCCCATCAAATAGCGGGGTTTGTTCTCAGGTAATAACGGCACTGTGCTATCCAATACTTCATACATTAAAGGTTTGGGCTCTCCTACACTGAGTCCTCCCACAGCATAACCTGGGAAATCCAAAGATACTAAGTCTTGGGCGCTTATAGCACGTAAATCATGATAAAGTCCACCTTGGACAATGCCGAACAAAACCTGATCTTCTCTATCATGAGCTTTTAAACAGCGTTCTGCCCAACGAGTCGTCCTTTCCATTGCTTCTTTGGCATATTCATGGGTAGTGGGGTAAGAAACACATTCATCAAAAACCATAGCTATATCAGGTCCCAAAGCCATCTCAATTTCCATCACCTTTTCCGGTGTAAAAAGATGTTTAGACCCGTCTATATGAGAACGAAATTCTACTCCTTCTTCCGTTATTTTTCGCAAGTCTCCCAGGCTAAAAACCTGGAATCCTCCACTATCCGTTAAAATTGAACCTTTCCAATTCATAAAGGAATGAAGTCCGCCCGCTTCTTTAACTAATTCATGACCGGGACGCAAATATAAATGATATGTATTACTTAAGATGATCTTAGCCCCTATCTCTTCTAATTCATGAGGGGACATAGCCTTCACTGTAGCCTGGGTACCTACAGGCATGAATACGGGTGTATCAATTACTCCATGGGATGTGTGCACCTTTCCTAGACGTGCCCTTGTGTTGTTATTAGTCTTTATTAAATCGAAACTAAACAAGACGATTACTTACCTCCTATTATTCAAATAATTAGCATAGCGTCACCAAAACTAAAAAATCGGTAACGCTCTTTTACCGCTTCTTCATAAGCATGCATAATGTTATCTCTTCCGGCCAGGGCACTAACAAGCATTAAAAGTGTAGATTTGGGGAGATGGAAATTTGTTACCAGACCGGAGATTACCTTAAAGTTATAGCCCGGATAAATAAAAATATCTGTCCATCCTTTTCCTGCTTGGAGCTTATCATGGCAAAAGGCACTCTCCAAAGCACGGGTTGAAGTAGTTCCTACAGCAATTATCCTTCTATTTTCCTGGAGACCTCTATTGATTAGAGCTGCTGCTTCCTCGCTGATTTGATAAAACTCACTGTGCATCTGATGGTCCTTGATATTATCTACTTTAACGGGTCGGAATGTACCCAACCCCACATGCAACAAAATCTCCACCCATTCCACGCCTTTTTCTTGAATTGCTTTCAGCAATGGAGGCGTAAAATGCAGCCCCGCCGTAGGCGCAGCTGCCGAACCAGGGACACGGGCATATACTGTCTGATACCGTTCAGGTTCGGATAACTTCTTTTTAATATAGGGAGGAAGGGGTACTTGTCCTAAACGATCCAAGACCTCCTCAAATATACCTTTATATTCAAATTCCAGGACACGACCCCCGGCAGCAGTCTTATCCACAGCTGTTGCTATTAACTCGCCCTCTCCAAAAATAATCTTTGTACCCGGTTTTACTCTTTTCCCTGGTCGTACCAGAGCTTCCCAACGGCCCTCATTTAAGCGTGTTAAAAGCACAACTTCTATTAGAGCCCCTGTTTTATCTTTGTTACCAAATAAACGAGCAGGAATAACTTTGGTATTATTTGATACTAGAATATCTCCTTCTTGCAGATAATCTAATAAAGCTGTAAATTTTAAATGTTCAACATGCCCATCTTTTTTATTTAAAACTAAAAGTCGTGACTCATCCCGCTTTAAAAGGGGTTCTTGAGCAATAAGCTCAGGCGGTAAGTCATAGTCAAAATCTGAAACGTATAAATCCTTGTGAGACATCATGTTCTCCCTTCGCAACTATCTGTTAATTATATGGTTTTATTTGTAGTCTACCATCATTTCTACCTTGATTGTAATAATGCTCTATAATCGATCTGTAATCAGCTCCGCCTGCCGCCATGCCACGAGCCCCCCACTGACTCATTCCCAGTCCGTGTCCATATCCTTTACCATTAATAGTGACTGTGGAAAACTCTTTAGGCAGGGTCTTTATTTCACCATCGGCTCCTACTACATAATACTCTTTATTGTTACCATTTAAATTTGTAACCATGCCATCTACAGTGATAGCTAAAAGATCATTTGTATTGTTATAAGTATCTGGAGTTCCCATAGCATTCCACAACTTAATAGTAGAATCATTACTAATATCAAACAATGTGCTGCGCAAATCTAAAACAGACCGTATTTTATCTTTAAAAAAGCTTTTGCTACCCCTGGTGCCTATTATATCTAACTTAGTAACACGTTTTGATTTAGTCTCAGATGAATCGTACTCACGAGTTACTGGATTAACGGCATAACGACTTACAGCCAGACCTTTAATATCACCTACATTTATGTAATCATTGGGGTATCTGTTATTCCATTTCCTAAACTTATTAAGTAACTCTTGCTTAGAAAAGTTAACTTGCCATTGATAAGATACAGCAGGCCAACCCCCATTCTGTTCTACCTGTGTAGCATAAATATCCTCGGGGGCAGGTACCGGCCTTATATAAGGTATACTTTCATGCCATACATTCTCGCAACCTTCCGTATATCCTCCCGAGTTAGAATGGAAAAAAGCTTGAATCACTTGATTATCGAAACATATAACTAACCCTTGAGTATTATCAACGGCATTTTTTACACGAGCCCCTGATAATATTTCCGTATCATAGCCCCCATAGACCTGCCATTGGGTGCTTGTTCCCACGTCATAATTTAATTGGGGATGATTTTTATAATATAAAGCATATGTCCTGGAAACAACAGCTTGAGCTTTCAGGGCTTCATCGGCAGCGCCGGCTCCTATTTCAGCTCCTACTACTCCGTACAGATACTGTTCTATATCTATCACATTTATAACTTGAATTTGCCCATTAAGGTTCTCTATCAGCAATTCTCCCCTGTAACGCTTATTTTTAAAACGAAAAATACTATCATTTTCATTTTTAGGTTTTAAAACCAGCATGGAGCTACACAAGCCCTGAACACCTTTACTTTGGTTAGAGATTTGTATATTAGTACTTCCTGCCGGAGCCACTATCCAACTTCCGCCGGCTGCATCAGAACTTATAACATTGCGGGTGATATAATCCATCAACTCATACTCCCCTTCTACCACAGCAAATTCAGCAGAGCCGCTGTTAGTAGCCAAGGCTACCCGCAAATAATTAGGAGGACATTTAAATTGTCCCGCCAATGTTTGATAAGAAAATCCAACTAAGCTCAGTAAAATAAGCAGTAAAAAAGTTGTGCTTTTCCTAATACCCTGTCTTATCACTTTAAAACCCCTTTTTCCTACTACTATAATGAATATTCTAACATAGATTTTCTCAGTTCGACAAAATATAGTAAGTTTCCTTCTAAAATAAATACATATTTTTCACTATACAATTATATAACCATATAAAAAAATCGCTGAGTAAGTTAATCAGCGATTTTTAATGGTTATGTAATTTTTCTATTTCATTTCTTGTTGTTACTATTACTATTATTTTTTACATTTTTGCTGCTACTACTATTGCCATTATTACCTTTGTTATTACTGTTATTTTTGCTATTACTACCGCTATTACTATTGCCCTTAGCATTTTTATTATCACTAGGGGAAGTTTTATTAATATTTTTATTTTCCTTTACTTCATTATTTTTATTTTTCTCTTCTGTATTTGGTACTACCTCTTCTTTATTTACTAGATTTTTTTCTTTGATTATAGGTTTTTCTTTATTCCCTTTATTTCCTTGATTTTGCTTTTTAGTGACTTTTTCTTGGTCACGGTCCTCTTTATTTTTTCCAGGCGGAATAAACTTATCCTTATTATTATCCTGGGATTTTTCCGGAGAAGTTACTTGTTGTCCAGGAGGTACCATATTTTTTTTATCAGACTTTTTCTGATACCCTTTTCCATTTAGGTCTTTTACTTCTTCTTTCCGCCGATTTTTTTCCTTTTTATCTAATCTTTTTTGTGTACGCTTATCTATTTCTGTTAAAATCTTAGAATCTTTCTTAGCTTTAGATATTAACTGTCCCGGTATGCCTCCCGCACTTTTTACAGCGTTAACAATACTTTTGTTTTTAATTTCTTCCAAAGAAATATCTAGTCCCAAATCCTGAGCTTCCATCCAGACTACATATTTTCCAGTAGATAACTGCAGGGACTGGGCTTTTTTATGCAACTCTAGAGGAACTTCTATTAAATTAGCCTCACCTTCAAGTTTATTATCTGATAATACTGTTTTCACTACATTATCTAGTTTTTGTAAATCATTTGCTGCAATTTCCCCACCACTGACAGTAATTAATACGGCATTTTCTTTATTAATTGAGAGATATTGTTCCTTTACGGCAGCAACTGTAATTAATTCTACAGCATCATCGACCCTTCTTTTAACTAAATCCATCTGTTCTAAAAGTTTATTTCCCTCATCATTTAAACCTGAGGCCTCTATAACCTGCCCATTATCAGCAAGTGCTAATTCAATGCTGGGATTTATATCAACATTAATATATGCAGCAACCTCTTGTGTAGGGGTGAATAATAAACCGGACCAAATTGTAAAGGTAGAAACTATAAGTAATAAGGAAGCAGCTACTGCAAGCAAGGCAAACTTTGGATAAACTTTCTTTTTAGGTAAAGGGTATGTAAAATCTATTTCACTACCTAGTTGGGGCAATTCCTTATCATTCCAGGGAACATTCAGAAATTCTCCTTGGGGTGTTAAAACTGTTATTGTTTTTTCTGCCGTTTCTAATACAACACCTTTTTTCTTTTCTGTCATTATCTCACCCCTTTAACCCTTCTAAATACTCCTCTAGAAAATAATATCTTCCCAGTATAATAATACTTAAGGCAATAATATACTTACGCTGTCGCTCTAAGGTCTTTCTACTTACATTTACTTCTTTCTCTAAGTGTTTTAACGGAAGACCTTTAGTTTCCAGGAGATACTTGCTATATAGCTCATTATTACAAATAATTCTTGCCACTTTATATGCATTGACACGTGCATCTTGATGTTTTGGTGATACCTTAATCAAATCCTGCATAGAAATGCCATATTTCCTTAATTCTGTCTGAAATTCCACAATTTCCGCACGACGCAACTGATTAATATCTTCTTCGATATATTGATCATATGAAGTTTTCCAAGTAATCTTCTCAAATTGTCCGTTTTCTTCGCGCTGAGCTTCTTCCCGGCCTATGGAAGACCAAGGAATTTCTCTGTTGCCCTGTTCCTGCTTACGAAAATAATCAATCATCCGTCTTTTGATAACAGTCTGTGCAAAAATCAAAAAAGATGCGTTATATTCCCCGCGATATTTATCTAAAGCTTCGTTAAATGCTATCAGAGCAATACTAGCCTCATCATCTACACCTAACTGCACATAACGTTTACAAAATTTAGATGTTACTTTCAGCACAAAAGGTTGATATTCTTTTAATAGTTTTTCTCTAACATCATCATGTCCCTGTTGGACGTGAGCAACAGCCTGGCGTATATCTTGGTCCAACATGACCACCTCATTATATATATTCGTGAGTCCACTTTAGTTTTTGTGGGTTTAACGACGAAAAAAAATGTTTAATAAAACAGTTAATAGCACACTGAGCAGGATAGAAGTTGCTAGGGGAAAATAAAAAGTGAAATTTTCCCTTTTTATAAAAATATCCCCCGGCAATCGTCCCATGCCGCTGATCTTTCCAAATAGCAATACAAGTACGCCTAAGAAAAGTAAAAATGCTCCCAAGCTAATCAACATTTTTCCTAACCAAGAAAAATCTCCCACCGGAACATCCTCCTACTCTTCTGGACTATTTTTTCTTACTACGAGGCTTATATCTATCCCATTCACTGTATATGCAGCCACAATATTGCTGCCTATACATCTCTTCTTCTTTAGAAATCTGGACGCCTTCTTTATAGCCTGTACGAAAGTCCCAATAATAAAAGGGTACTCCCATTTCCTTACCAACAGCATCCCCAATATCTTTAATAAGCTCATGTTTTTGAAAAGGACTCACCAGCAATGTTGTGGTAAAACCCTCAAAATTACCCTTGCGGGCAATCTGAGCAGCTCTTCTTAAACGAATACTGTAACAAATTCGACACCGATCTCCTTCTCGGAAAACGATGTTCCGCAAATATTTCTCTACTTCATAATTGTCATCTATAATGACGGGAAGCTGAATTTTTTCAGCATAGTCAGTGAAAGTATCTAATCTCTTTTTAAATTCAGTATAAGGATGAATATTAGGGTTATAGAAATACCCTCTGATATCATGACCTTCTTCTTTCAACACCTTTAAAGGATAGGTACTGCATGGTCCACAGCAGACATGTAATAACAGCTTCATTTTTATCACCTACCATAACGTTGGATTCTCATTTTCTTCTTTGTCATAAGCAATATCTAAATGCTGATACGCCAGGGCTGTTGCAACCCTTCCCCGAGGGGTCCGCTGAATAAAACCCATCTGTAATAAATAGGGTTCATATACATCTTCAATAGTGGATGTCTCTTCACTTATGGATGCTGCTAAGGTTTCGACTCCTACAGGTCCTCCCCCAAACTTAGTAATAATGGCCAGCAACATTTGACGATCTATAGCATCAAGCCCTAATTTATCCACTTCCAACATATCCAAGGCCTTATTAGCTAATTTTTTAGTAATTATTTTTTCACCCTCCACCTGGGCAAAATCCCGGACGCGTCTTAAATAACGATTAGCGATCCTCGGTGTCCCCCTAGCTCTTCTCCCAATTTCTCCGGCACCTGCAGCATCTATCCCTATTTTTAATATTTCCGCCGCCCTCTTCACTATAGTTATCAGTTCTTCTTCTTTATAAAATTCTAACCGATTAATTACTCCAAATCTATCCCGCAAAGGTGCTGTTAAATTACCCGCCCGGGTTGTTGCACCTATTAAGGTAAAAGGCGGTAAATCCAAACGGATGGAACGAGCACTCGGACCCTTGCCAATAACTATATCTAAACAATAATCTTCCATGGCAGGATAAAGAACCTCTTCTACAGTTCTATTTAAACGATGTATTTCATCAATAAATAACACATCGCCCGGTTGTAGGTTTGTTAAGATGGCGGCCAGGTCACCCGGTCTTTCAATCGCCGGTCCCGAAGTTGATCTTATCTGAGCTCCCATCTCTGTAGCAATAATATTAGCCAGAGTTGTCTTACCTAAACCCGGAGGTCCATATAGTAGAACATGATCTAAAGCTTCCTTCCGCTGTTGGGCAGCTTTTATAAAAATAGCCAGATTTTCTTTTACTTTTTCTTGTCCTATATATTCATTTAACCGTACAGGCCTTAAGCTTGGTTCATCCTGTTCTTCTCCAATAACACTAGGAGAAACAATTCTCTCTTCCTGCATAATATCCTCCATCTATCCTCTTTTTAATAATTATAGCTCTACTTTGCTAACTTTTTTAACCCCTGACGTATTAACTCCTCTACTGTTATCATCTTATCAGAAGATTTTATGCCGGCAATAGCTTTCTGAGCTTCAGGTTGGCTGTAACCCAAGGCTATTAAGGCAGATAACGCTTCGCTCCTTGCATTTAGCGAAGAAGAATCCTTACCTTTTACTTTCTGTACTTCGATTTCTTGCTTACCTATCTTATCTTTAAGTTCTAAAATAATTCTTTCTGCCGTCTTCTTCCCCACCCCGGTAACACTAGTCAAAGGGGCTATATCCTCAAAAATAATAGCTCTTTTGAGCTCATCTACTTTTATTTGCGATAAAATTGTTAATGCCAACTTAGGGCCAATACCTGAAACAGTAAGTAAGGTAGTAAAAATAGTTTTTTCCTCTTCATCAATAAAACCGAAAAGACTTATTTCATCTTCTCGTATATGGAGATATGTATAAAGAATTACTTCTTCATTTATTAAGGGTAATTGGTCCATTGTCACTGCAGAAACAGAGATTCGGTAAGCTATACCACCTATCTGTATTATGACAAAATTCATTCCTTTGCGTAAAAGCTTACCTTGCATAAATTCAATCAAGAAATACCCTCCTAACATAACTATGTTTAGAATTTTAACAATCCGGAACTATGGGAATGACCGTGACAAATAGCAATAGCCAACGCATCGGCAGCATCATCGGGTTTGGGTATATCGGGAAGATTCAGAATAGCCTTCACCATAAATTGAACTTGTTTCTTCTCTGCCCTTCCATAACCGACTACTGCTTGTTTAACTTGTAAAGGAGTATATTCATTAACTTTTAGCCCTTTTAAATGAGCTGCCAGCAATATAACACCCCTAGCATGTCCTACGCTTAAAGCTGTTTTAACATTTTTGTTAAAAAATAATTCCTCTACAGCAAATTGTTCAGGCTTATATTTGTCAATTATTTCGTTTATACCCGTGAAAATTTTATTAAGTCGCACAGCTAATACTTCACTTTTTGCACTGCGTATCACTCCATATTCCAATAATTTAAAATTATTCCCTTTATATTCTACAACTCCATATCCTGTTATAGCCGTTCCAGGATCTATCCCTAAAATAATCATAATATAAACACCTCAATATTAAGAAAACTATTCTCCGCCTGGTCTGGATATTCCTTTAGTTAATTATTATAAAGAAACTCGGGTATTTAAATCTAGATAGATTTAAATACCCGAACAGCACTGTACTACTATTATAAGAGGATTTCACTAGAGTAACTAGTTTCGAATATACTCATCCAAGCTATCTAAGGTTCCTATTAATTCTTCCCAGCTTAAAAACTCTAATTTACCGGTTTCAATTTTTTCCCGAAGTTTCGTAGGTAAATCCTTTATTCTAATATTTGTTTTCTGCACTATACCACCGGCTCTTTTAATCTGGGCCGGCCCTAAGTATACAGCAACCATTTCTCCCTTTTCATCGGATCTTAAGTGCCACCGCTTACTATGCTCCTTACACAAGCCCGGCAAGCTGTGTTGGATAATTATTTTCTCCTGCATCCAGCTAATCTCCCAACCAGCATCCTGGGGATATTTTGCTAATAGTTCTTGCTTAGTTAGATTATTCAAATCCACCCGAGCAGTTCCTGTCAATAATACTTCCGTTCCACATTGCAAATTGTATTTTTTACATATTTCATGCTGCTCCAACAAGTAAACCTTAGTATTATTAGTAACCGTTTGCTGAGCAGGAGGAATAACCGCTGTTTTTTTATGCCCTTCAGGTCCCGGATTTAAGAGTGTCATATAGTAATATACAAAACCAAAGCTCACGAAAGCTACTAAGGCAAGGGTTATATATATATGCTTGTATTTATTCACCGGATTTTTACCTCCATTACCAATTATACTTATATTTTTTCCCGAATGTTAAAAAATATTCATATATTGGCAAATGAGGTATTATGTGCCATTTTGCTTCAATGGCTTATCTTTTGCTCCCATATACTTTCTAATAAACATAAGATACGTTTATTGTTGTTAATTACTTTATGCAGTCCAAGTACCGAGTTTGTTCCTTCAATATTTTTCAGCTCTGTTTCCACCTGGATGCTACTACCATATTTTCCTTGTTCTTTATATAAAGTTTTTATATTTTTCACTATATAATTCTTAATAATATCATCAGGCATTGTTTCCAAGGACCATTCCACATATTTTACATTATTAACATGTCTATTGGTATCAATATCACTATAACGCACTAAAAATTTTCTCACACAATCTACTTTTTCTATTTTCCTTGGTTTAGATAATCTCTTTATCTCCGAATTGCTACTGGTAATTCCATAAGCTTGATACATAAGGGGAGGTATGATTGTTATTTTCATATTTTCAGTATCCATATACACCCAGCGGGAATAAGCATTTACTAGTATGTTCTCATCTTGGTCCTTAACCTGAAACAATCTATAGGCATTAAACTTGTTAAATCCACATGCTTTAGTTGCCACATTTACCGTTTGTCCAAAGCAAGGATATTCTTTTATATCTATGTCCCACTGATATATAAGCCACGCGTATTTATTCGTTTGTAAATAATCGTTTCCTACCCCTACTTGTTCACTCTGGACCCAGGCAATATCCTGGAAATAATTCATCAGAGCTGTAGGTAAAATTTTTCCCTGATAATCAACTTCATAATAATGTATTCTATAGGGCCTTTCGGTTACCACTTTCATATCAAGAGGAGCTCCCTTCAGAACAATTATATTCTTTTGTACTATGCAAGGAATGGATAAGTTTATAAATCTTTTTTAAGAAATTTGGTCCATTACTTCATCAGGTATGTCAAAGTTATTATAGGCATTTTGGACATCATCATGTTCATCCAAATAATCCATTAACCTTACTAAGAGACGAGCTTGTTCTGGGTCTGTTACTTCTACTGTAGTATCAGGTAACATATCTATATCAGCTTCTACAAAACTATAACCTTCCTTTTCCAATCCATCCTTAACTTCTTCAAAATCTTCCGGGGATGTAAGGATTCTTACGCTATCTTCTTCAAATTGAATATCTTCTGCACCTAATTCCAAAGCCATCAGCATAAAATCATCTTCACTTACAGTAATGTCTTCGGGATTTAAATCTAGAACACCTTTTTTATTAAACATCCAGCCCACACAGCCGGTCTCTCCCATATTGCCACCGTTTTTGGAAAAAATATGTCTTATTTCTCCCGCCGTTCTATTTCTATTGTCGGTTAAAACGTTAACCATAATAGCAACCCCACCGGGGCCATACCCTTCATAAGTTAGTTCCTCAAAGTTATTATCATCTTGATTTCCGGCCCCTTTTTGAATAGCCCTTTTGATATTATCATTAGGCATATTAGCTGCTTTAGCTTTTTGTATTGCTATTTTCAAACGGAAATTTCCTTCAACATTGGCACCGCCCATTTTTGCGGCAACTATAATCTCACGTCCCAATTTTGTAAATATTTTTCCTTTTTCAGCATCAGCTTTACCTTTTTTACGTTTTATAGTTGACCATTTGGAATGTCCTGACATGAAATTTCACCCTCCCTAATATTTTAAAACAAAAATCAAGTAAAGGCACAGGTCAACCTGTGCCAAAAAATCTGCAAAAAAACTCACATTTTATATTATAGCATAGATGGTTTGAGCAAACAATTTAGTCCAAATCTAGTTGAGGTTGAGCCGGTAGTTTTCTTTTGTGCTGACTTTTACTATGCATATCTTCAATCTTCTTTACTACTTCTTTAGTCCCTTTACCGGTTAATAAATATTCATCAATTTCAGAATATGTTAATCCCATCTCTTGTTCATCGGTTTGACCGGGCCAGAGACCTGCTGAAGGAGCTTTATTTATTATTTTATCGGGGACACCCAGGTATTGGGCCAGTTCCCAAACTTGAGATTTTACTAGACCTACAATAGGCCAGAGATCGCTGCCACCATCACCATATTTTGTATAGTATCCTATGTAGGCTTCGCTTTTATTACTGGTGCCGGCTACTAAATAATTACGTTCAGCAGCTACACTATAGAGAGCACTCATTCGCAAGCGCGGTTTAATATTACTGGCTGCTAATCCTTGGGGAATCATATCTGTTCCTTTTTGTATGGCGTCTATTAGGCTATCATATGAGGCACTCAATTCTATTTCTATGTAAGGAAAATTTAATTTCTCTGCAGTAAAGATGGCATCTAGTTTATCTTGTTCCTGACTATGGCAGGGCATGATCACACCTATACACTGTTGGGGGAAAGCTTTTTTAGCTAATGCAGCTACAAGAGCAGAATCAATACCTCCACTCAAACCAAAAGCCAATCCTTTTGCGTGAGCTTTATTTACTTCATTCTGCAACCAAGCTATGATTTGTTTGCTGATATGTTCCGGATTCATTTTATTACCACCTTCTATTGTTGTAGAATAAATACTTTTACCTTCCTACGCCCCCATTTGCGCGCTTCCTTTTCAGTTTCTACAAAGACATCAATTCTCTTTCCAACTATAGCACTGCCAATATCTTGGGCAGTAGCATATCCATAACCATCAATATACATCCGTGTTCCCAGGGGTATAACTTTCGGATCCACAGCAACTGTACCTACACTAGGCCAAGTACCAGTATAGGTTCTACTACCTGTATGACTATAAGCCGTGGCCGTCATATCATAAACTTTACTAAACTTTATCTCATTACCACCTCTAGAAGCCCATTCCCTAGTTCCTATAGCAACTATTTCGTTGACGGGTTTTTTGATTAAAGCTTTATTGATTAAATCTTTAATAGTTTCTTTTCCGTCTTCAGTTACTACTTCATATGTATGCTCTTCCAGCCCTTTTTTCCCTTTTTTTATTATTCTTCTTTCGCCCTTATATAGTTTGGGATCTTCTTTTAAATCAATATTAAATGCTATTTCTTTTTTTTCTGTAACTTGTTTTTTCTCTACTCTAATAACCTGAATCTGCTCATTAACCTGTTCATGTAAACCTGGAATAATTTTGTCATTTTCCTGTAAGGTGATGTTCGTCTGAGATAAAACATCCTGTACAGTTTGAGCTGTAGTTTTTACTTCTTGAGTTTCTCCATCACAGATAATCTGTACCGGTTTTGCCCGTACTATATTAATAACCATATCGTTCACAAGGGGTGACTCTAATTCAGGTTCAACTTTGTCACATTCTTCGAGGATAATATTTTTTTCTTCCAAAATCTCTTTAACTGAATATAAATGTGTACTCATAACTTGAGTTTCATTTTCATCTTTTATCGTTACGTTTTTCGCGAAAGGGTCTAAATACACTACTAGAGCTACAAGCAGTACGACAGCTAATAATATGCCGCGTTTTGCTGTAATTTTCATAGCAGTATTCACCTCCAATTAACCCTAATAAATTATTCGATTTCTTTATCCAATATTTTTTGCACCTTATTTAGCGCTGTAGATAATTCCTGCTTAAAGTTATCCAGACTTTTTTTATCTCCTGTTTGAATGTATTCAACTAGCTTAGCATATGTGGCCGCTAATTCTCCTAATGAATCGGCTAACTCTTCTTTATCCAGGTCTTTTGCTTTAACCCCATATTCTGAGATCTGGCTCCAAATTTCTCTAACTAACTTTTCATCTTTATCTTTAATAGCTTTTTCTGTTTCTTGTATTAGTTGTTGAACTAACTGAGAAGCCTGTTCCGACTTATCTAGTTCATCGTTTCCGCAACCGGTGATCAATAGAGAAACTACAAAGAGAAACAAAATATGTCTTGTTACTCTTTTCATTCTTTCACTCCCATCACTACAAAATAATAGTTCCCGTGCAACCAACAACAGTGGGGGATAAAAGCCCTCACTGATGCTAATTAAACTATATTTGGTATTTTCTTTTCTTTAGTATTATACTCTATTTTACTAATTTAGCAAAATCCTTATCACATCACAGCCATTAAACCAGTAACATCATTTTGTACCCTTGGTAATACTATTGTAAACTTCGTTCCTTCATTCATCCTTGATGTTACATTAATTATTCCGTTATGATTCTTAATAATAGAGTTACATATACTTAATCCTATTCCTGTCCCATTTTCTTTAGTTGTAAAGAAGGGATCAAATATTTCTTTAATTTTAGGTTCTTCTATGCCTGTACCAGAATCTTCTATTACTATATATACATGTTCTTTATCATAATATGTACTGATTTCTAAAAGTTTCTTTTCTGAATCAATCATAGCCTCTACGGCATTAATAACAATATTGATTATAACTTGTTTTATCTGATTATAATCGCATTTTATTTTGGGCATTTCCGGGGTCAAATTTACAATCATTTTTATACCTTTGCTAACAGAATGGGCTTCTAAAATAAATTTAATATCTGTTACCGTTTTGTTTACATCGTTTAATGCCAGTTGGGGTTTGCTAGGTTTAACATATTTTAATATTTCTTCCAAGAGACTACTTGTACGATCTATTTCTTTATCAATCATTTTTAAATATGTTTTACACTTTTCGCCTTTCATCTCACTGTTTTGACATTGAGACATTAATTGCACAAATCCTTTTATTGTTGTTAAAGGATTACGTATTTCATGAACTATACCTGCTGCCATTTTCCCCAGAGCTGTTAGTTTTTCCGTCTCTTGTATTATTTTCTTTTCTTCCTGCATTTGTCGCTGTATTTCCATAGCACTATTTATCAATAAGCCAATAAACCAGATAAAACAAATAAGAATTAATTTATAATCACTAGCCATTCCTTTAAGAAAGATATCACTCATTAAGATCACTATCGTCGTCATTCCCGCCATGATTATTGTATATATTTTTTTATACCTGACAGCCATGACAATTGTAGGTAATACAATAATCAATTCCACTAAAGGTGTATTTAGTTCAGCCATCAAGTGGGCGATTATAAAAAGGTAAATGAAACGTATAATCAATTCAACCGTTGAAGGCTCCTGTTCCTTTCCGCTAAACAGATACAAAACTACACTGTAAATTAATATTATGACAATATCTAACAACCATGGTATGTATATACTAAAGTCTCCCATTTTTGGATTAAACCTGTTTATTATTAGGATAGACATAAATGCAAGTGACACATATTCCACAACAAAACTATATAATCTAATTTTATTATAATAATATTTATCTTTGTTTAATTTATTATTCACTCACATCTCGCCCCACTTCTTTTTTTTACCTTTTTCGCTTCATGTATTATACTATAGACTTCCCTCCTATGTATTGTCTTAGTATAATTGTCCTAACCTATATTGTATATTATTAATTTGCTGTTTCCAATAATATTTACTTTTTAAATTATTAAAAAATATATTTTTTCAAGTTGCTATTTAAAAGGTGCCATATAAAGAAAGAGAGATTCGTATAGAATCTCTCTTAAAAAATAAATCCTGGCAACGACATACTCTCCCAGGTCGTAAGACCAAGTACCATCTGCGCTGAAGGGCTTAACTTCCGTGTTCGGGATGGGAACGGGTGTGACCCCTTCGCTATTGCCACCAGGAATCTTTTAACTTTTTTAGTTCCCTGAAAACTTCACAGAGGTAAGTTTGCCTACTTTTTCTTCCACCTAGGTTTGTGGTCAAGCCCTCGGCCTATTAGTACCGGTCAGCTCAATCCATTGCTGAACTTACACACCCGGCCTATCTACCTGATG
>JAHDSB010000013.1 GCA_018433015.1 Clostridia bacterium
GAGGACGTCTGAAATCTTGTGTAAATGGTAATAATAACCAATAAAAAGGAGTGACCATTTATGCAAAATTTACAAGAAGCAACAATCAGAGATTTAGCCAAAAATTGTCGAAGCGTAGAGGAAATTCAAGAGGCTCTAAAGGAGATTTTCAAGGAATCATTACAGGTAGCGTTTGAGGCTGAAATGGATGAACATCTGGGATATGAAAAGAACAGTATTGAAGGTAATAATACCGGTAATAGTAGAAACGGATATTCCAAGAAAAATATTCAAACCAGATTCGGTGAAACAGAACTGAAGATACCCAGAGATCGTAAGGGTTCATTTGAACCAAAGATTATCAAAAAATATGAACGAACTTCCAACCAGATAGAAGATCAAATTATTGCCATGTATGCAAAGGGTATGTCTACCCGTGATATCGAAGAGCATATGGCTGATATTTACGGGATTGAAGTATCAGCATCCATGATTAGTAAAATTACAGATAAAATATTACCCATGATAACTGAGTGGCAATCACGACCATTAGAACGGGTTTACCCGATTGTTTACTTAGATGCTATCCACTTTAAAGTACGTAAGGAAAACAGAATAATTAATAAAGCAGCATACAGCGTTTTGGGTATTACCGTCTCCGGTCATAAAGAGATTTTAGGCATCTGGATTGGAGAAAGTGAAAGTGCCAGCTTCTGGCTAGGTGTATGTAATGAACTAAAAAATAGAGGCGTTGAAGATATCCTAATTGCCTGTAAAGACGGTTTATCAGGGTTTACAGAGGCAATTAATACTGTTTTTCCTAAAACTGAAGTGCAACTATGTGTAATTCATCAACTAAGGAATAGTTTAAAATATGTATCATATAAAGAACGTAAAGAAATAATAAGGGATCTTAAAGATATTTACCAGGCTCTTACCCTGGAAGAGGCAGAGCTTGCCTTAGAAATGTTTAAAGAGAAATGGGGTAAAAAACATCCCATAATCATCAAATCTTGGGAAAACAATTGGCTAGAGCTAACTACATATTTTAAATATCCTTATGATTTGCGAAGGATAATTTATACCACAAATACCATTGAAGGATATCACAGACAGCTAAGAAAAGTAACCAAAACAAAGACAGCTTATCCAACTGATGAAGCGTTATTAAAAATCATTTATCTAGCAAATATAGATATTGCTAAGAAATGGACTATGCCAGTAAGGAATTGGGCAGAATGTATATCACAGTTTGTTGTATACTTTGGTGATCGATTAAATAAAGAGTTAGCAATTTAAACCCTTGGGGCTTTGCCCCAAACCCCAGAGTTTATCGCTTTAGTTCTCCTAGGAGTAGTAAAAAAAGTGGGGAACAAAATACTCCCCACTACTCCCAGCAGAACTCCAACCAGTGCTCAGGTTGCTCTCCAGCAGAGCCCTATTCTCTGATTGGAAAAGAGCATTTATAACTTAACCAAATGTCGAAATATGGAGACATAATCTAGTTAAAAATTAAGCATAATCTTTTAGAAAATATAAGATGAGAAAACCATTTACACAAAATTATCTATACTCCC
>JAHDSB010000100.1 GCA_018433015.1 Clostridia bacterium
ACCTAAAAATTTGTCCAAACCCTTAATGTAGGGAACTTGTTCCAGAACCTTCATACCTATAGCACTACCCAATACCTGAGGACGAGGTTTTTTCGTAGTTTTAATTTCTACTATCCAATCTGCTTTACGACCCTCATCGGTTAGAAAACCGAATTTGGGAGTTTTGCCCACAATACCGCTAAAAAGCTCAATAACACCGGAGGTACGGTTGGTTCGAGCCCCAATGACAGAATTTGCATAGACAACGGCTGAAGATTCTGCCCAGGCCAACATATCGCCATATTTAGGAATATTCCCTACTTCTTCAAGATAACATGTACAACTGAAGGCATTAGAATCTTTTAATCCAATTTTTTTGAGGATCTCCTCATACCTTTCTTGATCAGCATAAAGCATCTGAAAGACTTTCTTTTCTTGTTCACTTACCTCTACATTCTTAAAATCCAGGGGTCGGGGATCTGCCGTAAAGGGTAAGTTAGTTTTAATCCCCTCTGCCACATAACTCTCCATAATTTTAAAAAGTGGTCTAAAGGGGGGCATCCCCATAGAACAAACCAGATGGATGGCTCCGTCTAGGGGAACAAAATATTCTGCTCCATAAGCGTCACCATAGCGCACCAGAGTTTCCATAGTTTTTCTCATGGTTTCTCCCCGACTGCCTTTAAGGATGTCTTTTTCTTCTTGAGTCAACTTCATTTTTGTTTCAATCATATCCTCCATCCCTCCACATACCATTGTTCGCCGAACAATGTTATTTATACTTAATATGTATCACTTTGTGATAATTGTGTCAATGTACAAATTACTTAGATACTATGACTTATTTAGCTAATCTTAGCCAAGTAGTGTTGTACCTCCCAAATATGCTATAATACTAATGATTACTTTGCTTAAGATTAGGAGGAAACCTTGGAACACTTAACTTCACGACAAAAACAAGCCTTAGAAACAGAAATGAAAATTGTAAAAACTGCCTTAACACTAATAAAAGATCAGGGTTATGAAAATACCAGTATTAGAGAAATATGTTCTGCTGCCGGTATATCTACAGGTGCTTTCTATCACCATTTTCAATCCAAAGAGGATATGATTGATATCGCTTTCAGCACTTACGATAAATATTTAGTTGATGTTTTAGAAACATGCTCAGAGTCCGACCCTTTTAAAATGTTACGTTTTGTCCTGTTAAATCAAACTGAATTTCTGGTAAGAGAAGGGGGTAATTTGGCAGCGGAACTGTATCGGGCCTTACTATCCTCCTCTACCAAATATGCCATTAAGAAGGAAAGGCTCTATTACCGTACAGTATGGCATTATGTAGATAGATGTTTGCGTGAAAAAAGATTAAATACTTCTTTTTCCCCTGACTACCTGGCAGAATTCCTCATTCGCATTATTCGGGGTGATATTATTGACTGGTGTCTTCATGATTATTCCTATGACCTGATGGAGTATGCCCGTAAAGATTTAGATATAGTTTTTAATGGTCTTTCCCACCATTGAATACCTTACAATAGATATGCTACTCTCCCGTTTTTATTATTAAAAAAACAGGGCCCAGATGCTTACACCGCTTCTGGGCCCTGTTTTTTATTATTTCATTTTTCTTATCTATTCAACCACAACTAAATCCATAATATCTCTTCTCATACTTTGAGGAATTTCTTGAGTAGGCTTACCTAACCGTAAAAACATCTGAAGCTCCCCTCAGGTACTGAGTGGCTGTGACTTACCTTCCCTATAATGCAACCATAGTATTTTGTCAATATTTAGTGGAAATCTATAATTAATTAGTATGTTTTCCATTAATAGGTTATTGAAAAAAGTAAACATTTAATATTAAAATATATTTCGTATACGAAATATTAGTATGCAAAGTATAATCATTTAAAATAACTTAAAAACAATGTTATGGAAAGGTGATTATCTATGGAGAGAAAAAATAGCAGTATTAATATTATTAAGATGCTAAGGCTTGTTATGGATGCTATCAGACAAAATGTAGTCCAGGAATTTGAGGGCATAAACTTAACAGGGCCCCAAGGGATGTTAATAGGGACTTTGATTCATGGAGGAGATATGAAAATTAGTGAATTAAGCAAAAAACTAGGACTCTCCAATAGCACTGTATCTGGAATTGTTGATAGATTAGAAAAAAAAGGTATCGTTGAAAGAACTAGAAGTAACGCAGATAGAAGAGTAATTCTAGTCAGTGTCACTTCCGATTTTAGAAAAGGTGCTTACAAACACTTTAATAAGATCGAAGAAAAATTTGAGAACATTATTAATGAAGCAACTCCAGAAGAAATTAACAAAATATTTGAAGGTTTAGATATACTAAAAAAAATAATGGATAAACACAATAAATAAATTCCAACAAAATATTTTAATCTAAATAGAATGGTGGTAGATATAGCAATGCTTAAATTAGCCAGATATATGAAGCCTTTTCTGGGGTTAATTGTAGCTGCCGTATTTTTTATTTTTGTTCAGTCAATGGCTGATCTTTCTCTGCCGGACTATATGTCATATATAGTAAATATTGGAATTCAACAGGGTGGTATTGAAAATGCCGTACCAGAAGCAATTAGGGAAAGTCAGATGGACAGACTTATTTTATTTGTGAATAAAAATGATGAAGATGAAGTTATGAAGTACTATACCTTCATTGATAAATCAAGTACAAATTATGATAAATATGTCAAGAAATATCCCAACCTAGCTAATGAACCAATTTATGTACTAGAAAATATAGACCAAGCCCAAATCGATAAATTAAATCCTATAATGGGTAAAGCTTTACTTGCTCTTTCAGGTATTGAAAAGATGAAAGAAGAGGCCAAGGGTGGACAAATAGATTTCAATGGTAAAAAAATACCGGCTAACATGGATCTTTATGCTTTATTTAAAAATATGCCGTTAGAGCAGCGTACTCAAATAAGTCAAAAGATGAATGAAAAATTTACTGCCTTAGGCGATAGGATGATAGTTCAGGCAGCTGCGAGTACAGTAAAAGCTGAATATGCAGCTTTAGGAATGGATACAGATAGGATCCAAACATTATATATTATTCGTATAGGAGCAATCATGCTTTTGATCGCATTGATAAGCGCAGCTTCTATAGTTATAGTAGGTTTTTTAGCAGCAAGAACAGCAGCAGGCTTAGCACGGGACTTGCGTAAAAATGTATTTGCCAAAGTTGAGAGTTTTTCTAAAAATGAATTAGATAAGTTTTCCACCGCCTCACTTATTACAAGAACTACTAATGATATTACTCAAATCCAAATCCTTATTGTCATAATGATAAGAATGGTATTTTATGCACCTATTTTAGGTGTAGGAGGAGTCCTCAAAGCTCTAAATAAAAGTACATCTATGTCATGGATTATTGCCGTCGCAGTAATAGCACTTTTGGCATTAATTACAACGATATTCTTAGTAGCCGTGCCAAAATTTAAGGCTATCCAAAAGCTAATAGATAGACTCAATCTAGTTACTCGGGAGAACCTTTCGGGAATGATGGTAATAAGAGCTTTTAATACTCAAAGTTTTGAAGAAGAGCGTTTTGATAAGGCAAATCAAAAGCTTACTAAAACAAATCTTTTTGTTAATCGTGTAATGGTAGTTATGTTTCCAACCATGATGCTTATAATGAATGGCATTACCCTGCTGATAGTTTGGGTAGGAGCACATCAAATTGCAACCTCAAGTATGCAGGTAGGAGATATGATGGCCTTTATGCAATATGCTATGCAAATCATCGCAGCCTTCTTAATGATGTCATTTATGTTTATTATGATACCCAGGGCTTCAGTAGCAGCCCAACGTATTGCTGAGGTTTTAGAAACTAATACTGAAATCGCAGACCCTAAAGAACCTAAAGAATTTAGTAAAGCTCTAAGGGGCGTAGTAGAATTTAAAAATGTATCCTTTAAATATCAGGGAGCAGAAGAAAATATCCTTAAAAATATAAGCTTTAAGGCCTTACCAGGTCAAACTACAGCTATCATTGGAACTACGGGTTCAGGTAAAAGTACCCTTGCCAACCTGATTCCTCGTTTCTATGACGTAACAGAGGGGGAAGTTCTTGTTGGGGGAATCGATGTTAGAGAAGTGAAACAACACGACCTTCGAGATAAAATTGGCTATGTGCCCCAAAAAAGCTCATTATTTAGCGGCACTATCGAATCTAATTTGAAATACGCTAAGGAAAACGCCTCGGATGAAGATATGAATAAAGCCGCAGAAATTGCTCAGGCCCTGGAATTTATTAAGGATAAACAAGATGGCTTTACAGCAGATATTTCCCAGGGTGGAACTAATGTATCCGGCGGACAAAAGCAAAGATTGGCAATTGCTCGTGCCCTTATAAAAAAACCGGATATTTACGTATTTGACGACAGCTTTTCAGCTCTTGATTTTAAGACAGATGCCACCCTAAGAAAATCCCTCAAGAAGGAAACAGAATCAAGTACACTTTTAATAGTTGCACAGCGTGTTGCTACCATCATGAATGCTGAACAAATTATCGTGCTTGATGAAGGTAGGATAGTAGGTAGAGGAGCCCACAAAGAACTTATGAAGAATTGTCCTACTTATCAAGAAATCGCTTTGTCACAGCTCTCAAAGGAGGAATTAGCATGAGCGAGAATACCAACAAAATAAAGAATTCTCGCAATATGGGTAGACCCGGGGGTATAGGCCACGGACCTAGCGGGATGGTAAGAGGTGGTGAAAAGGCCCGTAATTTTAAAGCTACGATGAAAAAACTGCTTAAATATTTGAGTGTATATAAATTATCAATAATTACAGTATTATTCTTCGCCATTGCCAGTGCCGGTTTTACTATAGTAGGCCCTAAAATCTTAGGAAACGCAACGACAAAGCTATTTGAAGGTGTTATGTCTAAAATTTCTGGCACAGGTTATATAGATTTTCAATACATCGGGAGAATAATAATTATTCTTACTGGTCTATATTTATTAAGTGCGTTATTTGGTTATATTCAAGGCTGGATTATGTCAAAGGTTTCCATGGAGGTAAGTTATAAATTAAGAAAGGATATTTCTAAGAAGATTAATCGTATACCTCTTAGCTACTTTGATAAAACCAATAAAGGAGAAGTGTTATCCCGTGTTACTAATGACGTTGATACACTTAGTCAAACTCTTAATCAGAGCTTAAGCCAAATAATCACCTCAGTAACAACTGTAGTTGGAGTATTTATCATGATGCTCACTATAAGCTGGAGAATGACTATTGTTGTACTAGGTGTTATTCCTCTTTCTATGTTTCTTATAATGCTCATTGTAAAGCGATCCCAGAAATTTTTTAAACAACAGCAGGATTATTTAGGGAATGTAAACGGTCATGTTGAGGAGATGTACAGCGGTCATCTCGTAATGAAAGCCTTTAATGGAGAAAAGAAAAGTATTGAAAAGTTTGATGTTTTAAATGACAAACTCTATAAAGTATCATGGAAGTCCCAATTTTTAACTAGTATAATGATGCCCCTAATAAACTTTGTAGGGAATCTAGGATATGTAGCGGTAAGTATAATGGGTGGCTATCTAGCAGCAAAAAAAGTAATAGAAGTGGGCGATGTTCAAGCTTTCATTCAATATGTACGTAACTTTACACAGCCTCTTTCTCAGATAGCAAATATTTCCAACATATTACAACAAACCGCCGCCTCTGCAGAACGTGTCTTTGAATTTTTAGAGGAGGACGAGGAAGTCCCAGAGACAACAAATCCTGTAATACTTCCTGAAGTTAAAGGTAATGTTGAATTTAAAAGAGTACATTTCGGCTATAACCCAGATAAACCTGTTATCAATAATTTCTCCGCATCTATTAAACCTAGCCAAAAAGTGGCGATTGTTGGTCCTACCGGCGCTGGTAAAACCACTATAGTCAAGCTCCTAATGAGATTCTATGATATAAATGAAGGAACAATACTGGTTGACGGCCATGATATCAGGGAATTCACTCGCGGCGATTTACGAGGAATCTTTGGAATGGTCCTACAGGATACCTGGCTTTATAATGAAAGCATCATGGAAAACATTCGTTACGGTCGTTTAAATGCAACAGATGAAGAAGTTATTTCTGCTGCTAAAGCAGCTCATGTGGATAGTTTTGTCCATACCCTGCCCCAGGGCTATGATATGGTACTAAATGAAGAAGCTACAAATGTATCCCAAGGACAAAAGCAACTAATTACAATTGCCAGAGCAATACTTGCTAACCCAAAAATTCTTATTTTAGATGAGGCTACAAGTTCCGTTGATACCCGTACAGAAATCCAAATTCAAAAAGCTATGGATAACCTTTTGCAAGATCGCACAAGTTTTGTTATCGCTCATCGTTTATCAACAATTCGAAACGCTGATTTAATACTTGTAATGAACCACGGTGATATTGTTGAACAAGGAAATCATGAGGAACTTCTTAAAAAAGGCAACTTCTATGCTAAGCTTTACCATAGCCAATTTGAAGTAACTAAAGCAAGCTAAATAGCGATAAGCTGATAGAACTCAATAAAGTATGGAAAAGTAAAAACAGCCAGCATAAAATAACATAACAAAAAACTCGTCATTTAAGACGAGTTTTTTTGTAGTTTGGAAAGCTTTTCTAGTCCTAAAAATAACTTCCACATAAGGATGACCATTGCTAGCACGAGGCTACTTTAATCGGATAAGCACACTCTGGCCAATGAATTAGGCTTTGAAATTGTGCTTTAAATACATTTACTGAATTTTTGATAATATTTTTGAACGAAAATTTTCCAGATACGTATCTTGTACTTTTTCCCATTCTTCATATGAGCTTACGTTCTCACATATTAAATCAACAATATTATCTATAATTTTATTTATTTCTTCTATGCTATTATCATATGAGTAAATTGCATAATTAGTTTTTTCCCTAAAAATCACAAAGCTCTCATTAGATTTGAACCTAAATTTTAAAAAAATATTTACTGCTAATCAATAATATAGACATCTTACCTAAAAAAGGATAGAGATATCCTCCTG
>JAHDSB010000152.1 GCA_018433015.1 Clostridia bacterium
TTAGATATGGCTTTGAAAAGAGCAGCTGTAGAAGGGGGGCTTACTGCCAACCTAAGGCAGGAAGTTCTAGAATTCCTGGTGGAGCAGGGATTTAGTTCGGATGATATTGTTATAGAGCCAAAGAAATATGAAGAACGTCAACGAGGAGAAATAATTGAGATTACTATTGGTGTACCGGGCAAAGGTTCTTCTTTAAAAGGGATAGAAGCAGTGGGCGGTACACCGCCGCCTGATGATTGGCAAATAAAAGCTTTCGGTAGTATTATGAGTGAAAAATTGCCCTGAGTTAATAAGGGAGGGGTTAAGTGAAAGAGTTGTTAGCAAGGTTTATAGAGAGTAATAGGGGGGTTATGCTTATAACCCTCCTCCTTTTGATACCTATGTTTTGGCTGTTATGGAGCCTTACTTTAGACGGGACAGATGCTAAATATGCAGCCGTAGAAACGAAAACTGCCGTCAGCCGAGCTGTGAAGGCAGCAGTTTTAGCCGTAGATAAAGAAGTTTTAGCTACAGGAAAAATAAGAATTGATGAAACTAATGCTCGGAAAAATTTTGACCGTTTACTAAGACTTAATTTAGCTTTAAATAGCAAGAATAAACCACAAGATAATTCCCCGCTCATAGAGGCCCCGGAGATCTTAGATTATTATGTGTGTCAGGGACCTACTTTACCTTATACCTATAACTCCCCTATAGAAGGGATTAGCTATACTTTTCGGGACCCCGGAGTTCTAGCAGTAATAAAGGCTAAGTTTAAGTATAACTTTATGGGGCGAGTACAAGAAATATATGCTTATTCTGCTGCAGAAGTTAAACGTTTGAAGAGAGGTGGGAAAAGAGATGATACGCAAAAAAAGGGTAGTAGTTTTTCTTAGTATATTGATTGTTACGGCAATCAGTATTTATATATTTAGCAAGAAAACAGACCTAGAATCAGCTTTAGAGCAGAAAGAAATAGAGAAAACAATTCAACAATATTTAGTTAATCTGGCAGCTAATGAGTGGAAAAAAGCAGAAAATTATTTAACAGGGGAAGCTTTGCTATTACATCAAAGAAACACAAGAAATTTAGAAAAAACATATTTGGCAGAGCTTAAGGAATTTAAAGTGTTGCAACTTGAAAGGTGGCGGGATCATGCTGTACTGGTAACCAAGGCGGTGCTAGTACAAAAACCCGTGCATTATGAGGAATATCATCAGCGTATTTATTTATATAAAGAAGATAACTGGAAGATCTGCAGTATTGAAAAATTACCGGAAAAACTGCCCCAGGGAATAAATAAAGAACAAGGACTAAAAGCCCAAGAAGTTGTAGAAAAAACTCTTATGAACATTACTATGGGAGAATGGGAGCTTGCTCAAAAAGATTTGACGGGAACAGCCAGAGAAGAAGGAGAAAGAACCTTGGCTTGTGGGCAAAAGCCGGTGTCTACTGAAATAGAGCAGATAACCATTGAGCCGATTCAGATAGATCAGGAAAGGGGATATTTTCTGGTTAGCTATATCATTAAACCCAATAAGATAAATCCTCAAGGTAGTAGGGTATGGATGTACTTCCGGGTTAAAAATATCCTAAACCACTGGAAAGTATACAAAACGGAACTTATTAGACTAGAAATTGGAGGTGCGGGTGAAATGCTATGATTAAAGATTTTGTAAGAGTAAAGAAAGTATTATTAATAGTGAATATTGCAACCAGTATTACTTTATTAAGCTTTTTAATATTCTCATCCTATGTTTATGCAGAAATTATCCATCTGGATGATGATTTTAATGATAGATCTAAGGTGGATATGACTAAGACTACAGCAGAAGTTGATACTGATAAGGGATGGGTAACCTTATCTCCCAAGAATTTAACTAATTCTCTGATTTTGTATGAAGATAGTTATGATATGACTATTATCAATGGTACTAAGGTAGAAACCTACCAGTATCAAGGTGATAAGTTGGTTAAGAATGATGCGTTAAGTGTTACTTTCGGGCTAAAAGATCCCATCAGTATATCTTCCCACAAGGCAGGTCGGTATGTGGTTTTGGATCAGGAGCTTAAGCAAGCTAATTACTATCAATATGATGGTACGGCTATGTTGGCTAATCCTTTCTTTACTATAAACGGGTTGACTAATCCCTTAGCCGTAGGTACGGTGAAAGATAATTATGATGTAGCCGTTCTTGATGAGAAAGAAGTTAAATGGCACAGTTTTGATGGAACAGGAATGGTCTTGAATAATGCCTTAAGTGTTGAGTTAGGGGACAATACTAATCCTATTAGTTTTTCCCAAAAAGCAGACAGCTTTGATTACGCTGTAGTAGATCGGGCCAACAATCAGGTATGCTATTACAGCTTTGAGGGTTCTTCTTTAGTGATGAACCCTTTATTAAGTATTACTTCACCTTCAGAATTAACGAGATCTAAAAGCATTAGCCTCAGTGATGGGGGTTTTTTTTATGTGGTTGTTGATGATGAGGAGGTTAAAGCTTATAACTTTGATGGAACAAAAATGCTCTATAATTCCTTGTTGTCAGTATCAGGACTAAAAAAACCTATTTCCGTAGCCCTTAAGCCGGGTGGTTTTGATTATGCTGTGCTTCATTATGACAACAACGATCGTCCCGTAGTAAGCTACTACGCTTTCACCGGTACGGAAATGCATAAGATACCGGAGCTAAGTATTACCGGGTTACAAGAGATTCCCTTTGCTAATGATCAGCTTCTTATGGGCAAAGGTATTACAACGGAGATTTTAGTATCCGGAATAAGGCTGGTGGCGGAACTCGATTTACCTGCCAAAACACAAGTTACTTGGGAAGTTACAGCAAATGGGGAAGATTGGTTACCCGTTACTAATAATGATTCTGTTAGATTCCCTACGGCAGGGAAAAAAGTGAACTATCGGGCCATATTGCATACTGATGATGAACAGGTTGCCCCCAAGATTCTACGAGTTAAATTAATTGATGCTTCCTTATGGGTAGGAAATTTCCGTATCACAGAAATAGTAGGGCCGTCAATCCCAGGAAATCCTGAGCTGCCTACTAGCCAAAAGGTAAGAATCTGGGCAGGATATAATGTTACCTTTCAAGTCGATACTACCGGCCAAGCCCAGAGTGTGACAGCAGATATTACTGGAGCAAGAGATATCATTAAATTAAATAGCCTGTTAGGAACTATTACACCGGAGCAGCCTACTACCGAGTTTTATAACATTTGGCAGGGAACTTTCTATACCGATACTGATGTACCAAGAGGAAATTTATTGGATATTGATTTTACAACTAACAGGGATACGGAATTTGAGTATGCTTCCTATCCTGGTTTTGCTATGATTTACGATTCTTCATTGAAAAATCATCCTATTCATTTGACCCATTAGGAGAAAAAGGGGGGAGTATTTATCACTATTCAAATTAATACTGTAGTAGTTTTAATAACGGGATTATTTGCTACCATAACAGATATCAAGACCAGGACTATCTACAGGAGATTAACTTTTCCTGTATTTGTTGCAGGTCTTTTTTATACATTGCTTCCTTTTATGGAGTATCTTAAACTAGCTACTTTTAGCAAACAGGGAATAGGGTTGTTACTTAATATCCTTTGGGTTTGGCTAGGCCCTAGTTTCCTGATATTTCTCTATTCCCTACTGTTGTTTGGATTAGGTGTATTAGATGGAGGCGATGGACATTTTCTTATTTCTATTACACCTTGGTGTGGTCTTTACAGGATGCTAGATATCGTTCTGTACTTTTATCCTTTAGCATTTGTTTATTTACTAATCTACTTGTCATTAAAGTATAAGTTCAATGTTAAGGATATTTGTAGGGACCAGTTACATGACACCATACTGTTCTTTAAAGCAATACCGCAAATAGGGAAAAACATAAAAAATAAAGAGCCTTATGCTCTGAGTGAAGGTATCCCCTATAAAAGCAGTGCCTTAGAAAAACCAGCCGGGATGATTCCTATTTTTGCTGCTGTTTTAGTGAGTTTCATTATTTAAAAGTAGTGAAAGGAGAAGGGATGATGGATTTAAAGAATATTCATGTGTTAACCAATAAAATGTGGGATATTGTTAATTTGGAAAAACAGAAGAAACAAGAATTAGACATAGCATTTCAAGAATTAAGCCAAGTTCAAAATAAGATAGCTTCCCTAGAACAGGATTTAGCTAATCTTAAAAAAGAGTATCAAGCTTTGGATAATGAGTTGAGACCGGGGTTAGTTACTTATTTAAAGGAAAATAACCAGGAAGAATTGCAAAAGGAAATAGTGTTTTAATTTATAACTGAAATGAGGTGAAGGAGATGAGAAAGTATTGTGCCGTAATACTTCTTTTTTTATTCCTTTTTAATATAGTTATCCCCGGTATCTATACTACAAGAGTTCTTAATGCTGCAAGTTATGGCAATGGATCAGCAGGGAACGTGACTATAACTACTACCAGGAATTTAAGCAGTTTTTCCAATAAGAACTTTAGAAATTTAACCATAGCTGCGGGAGGTACTTTAGTTTTTGATACACCTTCGACAGTTTGTGTTTCTGAAAAGTTAACTGTTAAAAGCGGAGGAAAAATAACTAGTAGCAAAGGGACAGATGGATATAAGATTTATAGGTCTGATATTAAAGACTATGTTCCTGTGGAAGCAGAGCCAGGTGTGGCAGTAACTATTGACGCTAATAATATAGAAATACTTAGTAATGGAATTATTACTAGTGGAATAGGCGGAAAAGGATATGATAAACAGGATGGTAGCAGTGACGATATGCGCTGGAGTGCTGGTAGTGGGGCACAAGGAGGTAATATAGCACTAAATACTAGTTATATTAATATGGATAGAGGAATCATTATTTCAGGAGACGGCGGATATCCTGGAGATAGAGGAGGTCATTATGATTCTGCGAGGGATCATAATGGTTGTGGAGGATCATCAGGCAATGTAACTATAAATAGCTCAAATTTTAACTTGAAAAATAGATCTTATATTAAAACTGGGATAGGTCAGGATGGTAATACCTTAAAGGTTGCCGATGACGGTAGCGATAAAGCAGGAGACGGTGGGGATACTGGTGATATTATTGTAAGCTGTTCATTAATTAGTATAGATTCTAGTAGTTACATTCAAACGGGAAATGCCGGTGATGCAGGTTATGGATACGATACTAAAGACGATAAAGCTTACGGAGGAGACGGAGGTAGAGCAGGAAGGATAACTTTAAGTAACTTTTCTACAGCGGAGATTTACGGAAAACTACTAGGAGGAACAGGTGGCAATGGGGCACCTCATGGTAGAACCTACGATAATGGAGATTTAGGGGCTACAGCGGGAGGATATGGAGGAGGAATTACCATATCCTCAAGTAGTGGTAAATTAATTCTACATTCTACAGGTAGATTTTTAGGAGGTACTGGAGGAGAAGGGGGGAGCACATATGATCCTCAAGATAGATTGTGGTGGGCAGGGTCAGGAGGAGCAGGAGGTTCTGGTGGCAGCATAAGCTTTAATATAGGTACTCTAGAATTAAAAACGGGTTCTCTGGCTAAAGGTGGTAAAGGTGGTCGAGGTGGTGACGGTGATAGAATGGACTATGATCATGATAGTTACGGTCGCCCTTCAGGAGGAACGGGAGGGGCGGGAGGTAGTATAAGTATCACGGTGAGAAATGCTATCGTTAAACCTAATCAAGAAAATTTAGTTACAGGAAACGGAGGAGATGGAGGAGATTGGGCTGGAGATAAGTCTAAAAGTAAAAGTAATAGCACCACCAATTATTATTATGTAGCTGGCAATGGTGGAAAAAGTGGAAATTTCTCTATAAATTTACCTGCCAAAATATCGAAAGTAAATTATAACCTTGTAAAGATTGGACAAGGAGGAAGAGGACACTCTATAGGAGATATTCCTTGGAATGATCCCAGAGAAAATGAGCCAAGGTATAGTACAAACTATTATTACACACCGGGTGCGGGCGGAAACACAGGTAACATAACAATAAATGCTCCTAATTTAACCTTATCCGCTGCTAATGTATTTAAGTTTAGTAAGCCGGGTTTAGGTAATGAATTTATAGGACATGGGGATGTAGTTAAGAGCAAAAATGGTAGTCAGGGGAATTTATCTTTTAACATAACAGGACAATTTTCTATTAGCTCAAATGATGCTGTATATTTTGATAATTCCAGTCATAGTAGTTATGTGGGAAATAATACCTCGAATATCTTTATAAATTGTCCTCGAATAAGATTCACTAGTCCTAAACCTATTAGATGGACGGATATTTCAGGGGGAACATTAAATTTAAAAACTGATCTACGTGATATCCCTTATAAATACGAAGATTGGAATAATTTACTTAAAGACTCTGGAAGGAAAATTGGGAGTTATGTTTTTGATTTTACTTACCCTAACTTTGAAGATTTGTTTGTAAATATTCCTGAGGATGGTTATCAAGCATCGACAGATTTATCATTTGCTATAGATGAAGAGGTATATAATAAGTATTTAAAATGTTTGACGACAGCAAATAGATATTACAGTGAAGATAATGGTATTAACTGGCAGGAAATAGATGTTATATTGTTTAATAAAGAAAGTAGCTGGAGTTGTCCCGCTACTTTAAAAGGAAATTATGGTATTAGATTGGGGCTATCTTTATACAAACCTATTAATGGTGTAACTTTTAAATTAAATGGAGTTGAGTTAGGTAATAGTCCTGTAGTACCTGAAACAAATAAACCACCGCTGATTTATAGTTATAAATACAGTGTTTTAGACACAGACGTAGGTGCACCTAATGTCATCTTGACTGTCAATAATGGAGAAGAAATAACAGAGAATCCAGTATTAAATATTAATATTGATGCGGTAGATAATATTACCAGACCTGATATGTTAAAATATCAGATAAATTTTGCTAATGGAAAAGGCAATGAAAAGGTTCCCTATGCAAACATAAAAAATTATAGCTATGATTTGAGGAAATATTTTTCAGGAGGCCATGTTCCTTCAGGATATTACAAAATTTGTGCGAAGGTACTTGATGAAAATTTCAATACAGGCCTAGATTTCAAAAGAATTTACTATTTAAGGGCAGAAGATAAACCGGAAGGTCCTGCTAGTCCTCATGGTTTTATTTTAAACTGCTGGAATGGCAAAAATGAGATAAATACTATTAGCTATGAAGGAAAAACAGTATTTATTTCCAGAGAGAATGTTTTTTCTTTAGATTTTAGGCCTAGCCGGTTTCCGTACTATCAAGTTCAAACAGGTTATAAAAATTATGGTCCTATTTTTCCTAAAATAGAAAAAACCAAGTTAGAGTTTCCACCTGGAGATGGGTTACACTTATTAAAAGTAAGATATTGTAATGCTGATAAAATACCGGGACTTGAACAGGATTTTTCTATTATCGTTGATGATACACCACCTGTTGTAAGTGTTACAATAGAAAATGGGGCTACGGCTACAAGGACAAGCTCTATAACTTTGCTTGTAACTGCAAGGGATAATATGACAAAAGAAGGGAATATAAAATACAGCTTAGATAAAAATAATTGGAATCTGTTGATGCCTGAGGGAAAAGTTGTTAAGGATGGGCTTAAAAGAGGATTAAATCATATTACTTTATATGTGCAAGATAATGCAGGTAATATTAGTTCAGCTAGCTGCCAAATATTTAGACTATAGGCAATTTTAGCAATAAAAGTACTATCATAATCTAGTGATTGCTTGGTTTGCTTGCGCTTTATTCCTTAAAAAATGCTCGGGAGGATAGATAAAATGTATGAAATAAAGCATTGTAATGAATTAAAACATAGTGTCTACAAAGAATTGGATTGGTTACAAAAAAACTATCCTGTTTTATATTACATGCTTGTGAGTAGAAACGAGATCCTACAGCACAGCATAAATGTTGTAAAACTTGCAGTGCTTATAGCCTGTGAGTTAGAGCTTTCTTTAAGAGAAAGGGAATTATTAAGTAGGGGAGGATTAGTTCATGATATAGGCAAAACATACTGGCCCCAAATATATGATACTAAATATCCTCTAGATGAATTTGACTATAAATTTGTTAAATTTCATCCCGAAGCAGGCTATAGCATCCTTAAGTCTATTAAATTTCCAGAAGAATATTCACTTATTGCTTTATTGCATCATGAAAGAATTAATGGTCAAGGATATCCCTTTAGCCTCACAAATATTTCAACCTCAGTAAAAATTACCTCCATTGCAGATTCATATGATGCTATGACAAGTAAAAGGGCATATAAGAAAAAAGTACATTCACCTGAAAAAGCTGTGGAAGAGTTATTGGATGATGAGGGTTATGATCAAGAATTGGTAAAGGTATTAGAACAATTAGTGAAAAGTAGAAAGGCAGTAATGTAAGGAGATAAAAGGTTTGAAAAAATCAATATAATTATAAAAATGGTATAGCCTATTTAGCGAGGTTATACCATTTCTTTTATTTATCACTTGGAAACAATATTAGAAATTAAAAAAAATGATTTTAGTAGGTTTACTTTTATCCTTTAAATTTCTTTTTATATAGTGTAAGCAAAGTGGGCCAACAGTTGAGTACGCCGTTTAAATAGTGCACCTTGACCGGTAAAATTGAGCACCTTAACCGCTAAACGAGAGCATCCTTTCCGGTAACAATGCAGTTTAATGTTCGTTATCCTATACTGATATTAGCACGTATAAAACGTGACTAAA
>JAHDSB010000071.1 GCA_018433015.1 Clostridia bacterium
ACAAATTAATTCTTGCAAGTCTCGAGTACAGATGGTACAATCAAAACGAAAAATATGATAGAAAGGTTAAGCGATATCTGTAAAGAGTTGCACTAACGAAAATTCTATCAGCAGACAATTTCATAAAGAAATGCATGTCAGACATCACCGCTTGGAGCCTAAGTATGGACCGGGACGGAAGGAAAGTAGACTGACGCTTATTTTTGCGTACAAGTAATTAACGACCTTCTAGGCTTATGTCCTGGAAGGTTTTTTATTTTACTTAGTGTGCTTTTATCAAACCCGGTCTTCTATTTTAAGTTCTTTATGAACTAAGGAGGAGGGGAGTTTGCATAAAGTCGGTATTGTTGGTTTAGGTAGAGCAGGTAAAGCCATGGCTTATCTGTTAAAACAACGGGGGTATGAAGTATTAGTTGTACCTCACAAAATCACGGATGAAAAAGTATATTTGCACGGAGAAAAATTTTATGTTAAGGATTTACAAGCTGTTGCCCGCTTAACAGATCTTCTATTTATAACTACACCGGACAATGTCATATCTGAAATAGCACAAGATTTGCAAGATTGCAAAAATATAACAATTAAAGCAGTGTTGCATATGAGTGGTTCTATGACTAGCCATGTTCTGAAACCTTTAAAGTCAAGGAATATAAAAGTGGGAGCATTACATCCGCTACAAAGTTTAGCTAGTATTGAACAAGCTATAGAAAATTTACCGGGAACATATTTTAGTTTCGAAGGGGATAATGAACTTGTTGAATGGGTAACATTACTTGTCAATAAGATGGGAGGAAACTTAAAAATTATCCCCAGAGCTGAGGTAAAGACATATTACCATTGTGGTGCGTGTATAGCTTCTAATTATTTAGTGGTATTGGTGTATCTGGCTGTTCAATGTTTACAAGAAGCGGGTTTTACGGAAGAAGAAGGACGACAAGCTCTAATACCGTTGATTAAAGGGACTATAAATAATTTAAGTAATCTTCCTCTTCCTAGTGCTTTAACAGGACCAGTGGTACGAGGAGATTCTCAAACTATCCAAAGCCATTTAAAGGCCCTAGAAGAGAACTTACCCCAGCTTCTGCCTGCTTACCTTGAGTTAGGCAAGGGAGCAACTCGGATAGCTACAGAACATGGTAAATTGACACCGTTACAGGTGGAAGACCTTAAAAATTTATTATCAGGAGGTTAGTTTTGTGGCAAGGATGACGGTGAATACTATAAAAGAAAAAAAAGCCAGACAGGAAAAGGTGACAATGGTCACTGCTTACGACTATCCCAGTGCCAGGTTGGTTGAAGAAGCAGGTATAGATATGATTTTAGTTGGTGATTCCTTGGGAATGACAGTATTAGGTTATGATACTACATTGCCCGTTACTATGGATGAAGTAGTATATCATACAAAGGCAGTGACACGGGGAGCTCCCCAAACATTTGTGGTAGGAGACATGCCCTTTTTGTCCTACCATCGGTCTTTACAAGAAACAATAGGCAATGCGGGACGTTTATTGCAAGAAGGTGGTGCTCAAGCCGTTAAATTAGAAGGTGGAAGAGAGAGGGCAGCTACTGTTAAGGCTCTTACTGAGGCAGGGATACCGGTATTAGGTCATATTGGCTTAACACCTCAATCAGTTCACAGCCTTGGTGGCTATAAAGTGCAGGGTAGGGATGAAGAACAGGCCCAAAGATTAATACAAGATGCAAAAGCCCTAGAAGAAGCAGGGGCCTTTGGATTAGTCTTAGAGTGTATACCGGCACAATTAGCCCAACAAATCAGTCAGGTAATAGCCATACCTACCATTGGTATTGGAGCAGGAGCAGCTTGTGATGGTCAGGTCTTGGTATGGCATGATTTACTAGGAATAACTACTGGGAAAAAACCGCGTTTTGTTAAGCAATATGCTGCATTACATGGCAATATTGTGGAGGCATTAAAAGCATATAAGGGTGAGGTTGAAGAAGGGCAGTTTCCACAACAGGAGCATACTTTTAAAGGGCGGGTAGAAAGCATTCCCAAACTTTATTCTCGAGGTGGAGTATGCAATTAATACACAGGATAAGTGAGATGCGGGAATGGATAAAAACAGAAAGATACAAGGGAAATAAGATCGGATTAGTTCCCACTATGGGATATTTACATGAGGGGCATTTGAGCCTTGTGGAAAAAGCAAGGAAGCAAAATCAGGCTGTTGTTATGAGTATTTTTGTTAACCCTTTGCAATTTGGCCCCCAAGAAGACTATCAATCTTATCCTAGAGACTTACAAAAAGATTGTGATTCAGCGGAAAAAGCAGGAGTAGATGTAGTTTTTAATCCCTCGGTAGAAGAAATGTACCTAAGATATCCTCCCTACACTACAGTATGTATAGAGGAAATCACAAAATATTTATGTGGAAAATCGAGACCCGGGCATTTTCAAGGAGTGGCTACGGTAGTTTCCAAATTATTCAATATTGTACAACCCGATAGAGCTTATTTTGGACAAAAAGATTATCAACAACTTATAGTTATAAAAACATTAGTTGAAGATCTAAATATTCCCGTTGCTATTGAAGGAGTGCCCATAAAACGAGAAAAAGATGGCTTAGCAGTTAGCTCCCGGAATGTTTATTTATCGGGGGAAGAAAGGGAACAGGCTGTCTGCTTGTATGAAGCGTTAATGCTGTGTCAAGACTTATATATGCGAGGAGAAAGGGGCAGAGAAAAGCTGATACAAGCAATGAAAGAAAGAATATTACAAGAGTCAAAGGCTACTATAGATTATGTTGAGGTTTGTGATACACGTACGCTAGTACCGGTATCTAAAATAAATACTCCAGCAGTGGCAGCTTTAGCAGTGAAAATTGGGAATACCCGCTTAATTGATAATGTTATTTTAGGAGGAGATAAAAATGCTGAGGAGGATGCTTAAATCAAAAATTCACAGAGCTACTGTCACTGAAGCAAATTTAAAATATCAGGGAAGTATAACTATCGATGCTTATTTACTAGAAAAAGCTGATATTTTTCCCCATGAAGAGGTACAGGTAGTCAATAATAATAATGGAGAGAGATTCACCACGTATGTAATTGCCGGCCCCAGGCATTCGGGAGTAATTTGTTTAAATGGTGCAGCTGCACGCTTAGTACAGCCTGGTGATGAAGTAATAATCATGAGTTATGTTCTACTTCCGGAGGAAAAGGTACGGACCTATGCTCCTAAAATTCTCTTCGTTAATAATAAAAATGAAATAGTAGAAGTAGGTGAGGAAAAGGCTTTTACCAGTTAAACTTAATGTTAACTTAAAAATTAATATAGTTGACAATATATGTTCTATCAAGCTATAATGAGAGAAGCGTAAACCTAAAATAATACATGGTTAACAAGGAGGAACTTCTATGAGTTTATCTATTAAAGAGATGACCAGGATAGCACTTTTTTCTTCTCTCATTTGTATAGCTTCTCTGATTTTGAAATTTGGAGGAGAGATAGTTGTTCCCTTTAGCATTTTACCTTTTATGGTTATGTTAGCGGGGGCTATTCTAGGACCACGTTCTGGAGCATTAAGTGTAGCCGTATATGTTTTAATAGGTTTAATTGGAGCTCCCGTCTTTGCTAAACCTCCTTATGCAGGATTTACTTATGTATTTCAGCCTACTTTTGGCTTTTTGCTTGGTTTTATTGTAGAAGCTTATGTAATTGGTAAACTCCTGAGAAAACCTTCTTTGCACTTAGTACATTATTTACTGGCTATGACGATAGGCATATTTGTCATGTATTTGGTAGGGATTCCTTATCTTTATGGAATAATAAAATTTTATCTCGGCAAACCGTTTACAATGTGGAATGCTATAAAAGTAGGAATGCTTCCTTTTATAGGACTTGATTTAATAAAAGGTGCATTAGCGGCGTTAGTAGCTAAAGGAGTTATGACCCGCTTAGCAAAACAAGAAACACCGAGATACGAGTAACCATATGGCATCAGGATAAAGTTCCTGGTGCCATATTATATTTGAAATTTATTTTTTATTTGCATTTAAGAGAGGTCTTTGTTAAAATAAAATCGTTTTTTTGGAGGGATTTTTAATGAAAATGTCTATAAGGACTGTAACTATTACAGGAATATTGGGTAGCATTTCTATTGTGTTAGGTGTGACAGGATTAGGTTTTATCCCCTTACCTATAACTCCAGTAGGAAGGGCCACTATCCTACATATTCCGACCATATTAGCAGCTATTATGGAAGGCCCTCTAGTAGGAGGTATGGTTGGCTTTATTTTTGGCCTATCAAGTTATTATACGGCTGTTAGTGCCTTATCGGCAGATCCTATAGTAGCTATAGTTCCTAGGATATTAATAGGTGTTGTTTCTTATTATGTTTATGCTCTTTTTAGAAGAAAGCCTTTATTGGGTGCTGGACTGGCAGCGGCAGCAGGTACTTTAACGAATACTATTGGTTTCTTAGGATTAGGTGTATTACGGGGATATATTAAATGGATCGTAGTATGGACAGTTGTAGCGTCTCACAGTATATTTGAAGTAATATTAGCAGTTATTATAGTGATTGCTGTCTTTAAGGCCCTTCAACGATATAGGCCCCAATTATGATTTAAAGAGAGGTGGTTTAGGTGCTGCTCGTTTTTGATGTAGGTAACACCAATATTGTATTAGGTACTTATAAAGATGATAAACTAATTAAACACTGGCGTTTATCTACAAATAGAAATCAAACTATTGATGAATATGGGATAATGATATGTAATTTATTTCGGTTTAGTAACTTAGATAAATGTAAAGTAGAAGCAATAATAATATCATCAGTTGTTCCTCCCCTTATGCCCACATTAGAAGAAATGTCACGGAAATATTTTAACGTTGAACCTCTAATTGTAGGGCCCGGTATAAAAACTGGAATGCCTATTTTGTATGATAACCCACGGGAGATAGGAGCAGATAGAGTAGTTAATGCTGTAGCCGGTTATGAAAGATATGGTGGGCCCTTAGTCATTGTAGACTTTGGAACAGCAACAACATTTTGTGTAATTAATAAAAAAGGGGAATATGTCGGTGGAGCTATAACAGCTGGTATAGGTATTGCTACGGAAGCATTATTCCAGAGAGCAGCCAAACTTCCTAGAATAGAATTAGTTAAGCCTAAGAAAGTTATTGGCCGCAATACCATAGCTGCTATGCAGTCTGGTTTAATATATGGATATATAGGACAGGTAGATGAAATTGTAACCCGTATTAAGAAAGAGATTAAAGGTGATGCTTATGTTGTAGCTACTGGTGGCATAGCGGATTTAATCGCTAGTGAGTCAGAGACTATAAATAAAGTAGACCCTTTTATAACTTTAGAAGGGTTAAAAATTATCTATCATCGCAACCGGCCTTAGAGGGGCCGGTTTTTTTACGATTATAATCACTTATAGTAGTTGATTAATAAAGGTTATTTTGTCGGTATAATAAGAGCAGGGAGTGATGTAGATGAAGATTGGTTCAGTTGTAATACCTAATCAGGTAGTTTTAGCACCTATGGCCGGTGTTACTGATAAAGCTTATCGAATTATTGCTAGAGAACATGGATGTGGCTTAATTTATACGGAAATGATCAGCGCTAAAGCTTTGACATACAAGAATATAAGGACAAAAGCCTTACTTGATCTAACGGGAGAAGAACAACCTATTGCTGTCCAGCTTTTTGGATCTGAACCTGAAACTATGGCTGATGCTGCAAGAATTGCCGTAAGAGAAGGGGCATTAATATTGGATGTTAATATGGGTTGTCCCGTGTCCAAAGTTGTAAAAAACGGGGAAGGGTCTGCTCTATTAAACAACGAGGATGTTGCCTATAGAATCGTTCGAGCCATGGTTAAAGCTGTAGATGTTCCGGTTACCGTTAAGATACGTAGTGGTTGGGATAAAGAAAATATTATTGCTGTTGATTTTGCTAAAAAAATGGAGGAGGCAGGGGCTAGTGCAGTAGCAGTTCACGGGAGGACAAGAGAACAGTTTTATGCAGGGAAAGCTGATTGGGAAGTTATAAAAAGGGTGAAAGAACATGTAACAATACCTGTTATAGGCAATGGTGATATTTGGACACCTGAGGATGCCCAAGAAATGCTGGAAACAACGGGTTGTGATGCAGTGATGCTAGGACGTGGTATTTTAGGAAACCCTTGGTTAATTTCCCGTACAGTCCATTATTTGCAAGGGAAAGAAGTGAATTTGCCAACCCTGCGAGAAAGAATAAATGGGGCTATCAAACACCTTGATTTGACAATTAGCTTAAAGGGAGAAACTATCGGAGTAAGGGAAATGCGCAAGCATTTGGCTTGGTATCTGAAAGGACTTCCTTATACTGCCCCTTTAAAAGAAGTTATCTTTAAAGCAGTTACTAGATCAGAAATAATTGATTTATTAAAGGGGTATCTAGAGACACAAGAAAAATTTAGTTGAGAAAATTTTCGCTACAAGTATAGTATGTGCACATTTTTGTGCACACTAGTGGTGGCGGTGTTATCATGAATTTTATCAGGATTAGTGATAAGGTTATTAATAAGAAAAAAATTTTAAATGCTGTGGATAGTATATTGAACCAGCGCTCTAAAGGGATTTCCCAACAGGATGTAGCAAAAGGTATGGGCTTAGAGAGGAGTTTTATTTCTCGTTTGGAAGGACTGGGGGAGATTCGCAAAGGCGGTAGCATTGCTGTTATAGGATTTCCTATTAAAAATGTGGCTGAGTTACAAATGATTTTAGAGAGCAAAGGGATAGAATATAGCGTTTTAATGACGGAAGAAGAACGATGGAGATTTATTAAGGAAAAATCGGGCTTGGAATTGTTTAATGGAATTATGGATATTATTCAGCGTGTTCGTTCCTTTGATAAAGTGATTTTGCTAGGTTCCAGACAGCGGGTTAAGATGTTAGCTGCTTTGTTTGATAAAGAAATAGTTGTTATAGAACTAGGAGAAGCTCCATTATCTCAGGATGTATATGTTGATGTCCAACAATTTGCAGATGTTATCGACATGTTATCCTAATTGAATCATCGGGGATACTTCTTCTTTAGGGTATGAGGATAAGGGGTGAGAGTATTCATTTTATATGATTCACGGGGGGGACGTAATGAAACATGTTATCAGTGTAAGTCTGGGGTCTGATCACAGAAACCATGCAGTTAAAACTGATATATTAGGAGAACAGTTTGAAATAGAAAGAATTGGGACTAATGGTGATATGGACAAGGCCGAAAAATTAATAAGGGATTATGACGGGAAAGTAGATGCTTTTGGTTTAGGCGGAATAGATTTATATATTTTTGCGGGCAAGAAGAAATTTGTCTTAAAAGATGCCAAAAGATTAAAAGATGCTGCCCGCAGTACCCCGGTTGTTGATGGCTCTGGCCTTAAGAACACATTAGAAAGGCGAACTATTCGGCTTTTGTCCCAGGAAGGAATCCTTAATTTTATAAATAAAAATGTATTACTGGTGTGTGGTGTTGATCGCTTTGGTATGGCAGAGGCTTTAGTAGAAGAGGGAGCTAATGTTACCTTTGGTGATTTAATTTTTGGACTTAATATTCCTGTGCCCCTTAAGTCTCTCCATGTATTGGGTACAGTAGGAGGATTATTGGGACCTGTAATAAGTCAGTTACCCTTTCATTACTTATATCCTACCGGTTCGAAACAAGAAGTAATAACTGATAAATACAGCAAATATTATATAGAGAATGATATTATTGCTGGAGACTTTTTATATATTAAAAAGTATTTGCCACAGGATATCGAGGAAAAAATAATATTAACTAATACAGTAACACAACAAGATATAGATTTGTTAGCTGAACGCAATGCTAAAGTTCTGATCACTACAACGCCAGAATTAGAAGGGCGCTCTTTTGGGACTAATGTAATGGAAGCAGTACTGATAGCTTTGCTCCAAAAATCTATTGATGATGTTACAGAAGAAGATTATAATAGGCTGCTCATACAAGGAAACTTCAGACCACGTGTAGTTAATTTAAATGAAGTCAAAATTGCTTAACAAAAATGGGAGGAGAAAAGTGAAAAACTTTGCGTTGATAGGTACTCCTGAAAATTATCACAAGTTAGGAACTGTTCAGGCAAAAATTAAATATATACCTGATTTTATCTTAAAATTAGGAGTTGCCCATATACCGCCTGTTAAGATGCCCCATTTAGCAGGGGTATCTTTTTTCCCGCTGGACAAGAAGGAAGGGAGTGTTGCCCTTGAATTACGCGGACAATTGCTTTGTTGCCCAATAACAATAGAGACATTACTAAGGCTTCCTCTAGCCAACTCTTTACAGGTCATTTTCAACTGTATTAAATATGCTAAAAAAAATGGGGCCACTATAGTTGGCTTATCACCGTGGCTATCTTTCCTTACTATGGACGGGAGTTTGATAGCGGGTAAAATAGAAATGACTATAACATCAGGTCAAAGATTTAGAATATTTTCTGCCCTAGAGGGACTTAAATATATAGTGAATAAATTAAAAATGGATTGGAATAGTGCTAATATTGTTATTTGGGGCATAGATAATTATATCGGTCAGATTAGTGCTCATTTATTAGCACGTTTAGGAAAATATTTGACTTTAATTAAAACCCGGGAAGGCAACTATGAAGAACTGATAGCAAGAATAATATACGAGACGGGAGCAGCGGTTAAAATAACTAAATCTTCTAAAAATAATTTAAAACTTGCTGACATCCTTTTAGTGACGTCCCCGATACGAGGAGATTTTGAACCTCATCTCTTGAAAAAAGGTGTTGTAGTGTATGATATGACCCTGAAGGAATTTTCTGATGTTGGAAGAATAAGGAGAGATATATTTTATATTAATGGGGCACTATTTAATGTCCCCGGAGATCCACCTTTAAGGTGGGATGATGGTATCTCTGAAGGCTATGCTTTAGATTATATGATGGAACCGTTGCTCTTAGCTTTGGAAAATAATAAAGCTCTAGATATTTCAACAGAAATAAACGTTAAGGAGATTGAAAAAATAGGGAAAAAATCTGAAAAAAATGGTTTTTATTTAAAGGGTTTATACAGCTATAATAGTGCGGGGAAAATTGCGCAAATAACTGATTTTAATAAAGGTTTGGCCCAATGTAATTGAGTAAGATTAGTGAACTTGAGGAAAATTGTAAAGCCTTGACAAATATGGTTTGCATCTATATAATATCTCTTGAGTTTTAAGGATGTTTATGGCGAGCACTGCACAGCATTGGGCGGTGCTTGTTAGTGTACTTAATATAAAACACGTGAATGAAATCAGCTATAAAATAGAATATTAATGATTATGATGCCGCGGTAATGTTAGTATTGCTGAGGCTAATTGTTTTTTACACTTGTACACCATGCTTTAAGCTTCAGAGCGAGTTGAAACTCCCTTTGAAGCTTAAAGACCTTTATCTTAAGCTACATAAAGAAAACTTCCATTAAAAAGTAACTTATTAAAGGCTTTTGCATATTTAGGTATTAATAGGCTAAGAAAAAGCAAAGGGAGCGAATAAATATGGCGGAAAAAGAAGTCATTTTAACTCAGGAAGGGTTTGAAAAACTAGAACGTGAACTAGAAAACCTGAAAACGGTAAGAAGGAGAGAGGTGGCTGCAAGAATAAAGCAGGCTATTGAATTTGGTGATATTAGTGAAAACTCCGAGTATGAGGATGCTAAGAATGAACAGGCTTTTATTGAAGGAAGAATCCTGACTGTGGAGAAAATGCTCCGTAATGCCAAAATTGTAAATCGTGAAGGTAATGATAAAGGATCTGTGCATATTGGTGCTAACATATTATTGCAAGATATGGAATACGGAGATGAATTTGAGTATACAATAGTCGGATCTGCCGAGGCTGATCCTATGAATAATAGAATATCTTTTGAATCTCCTGTAGGCAAAGCGATATTGGGGAAAAAAATAGGAGAAGTTGTCAAGGTTAGTGTTCCGGCTGGTGTAATAAACTATAAAATACTAGAAGTCAGATAGTAGTAAGGGGTAGATGAAATGGCGGAAATTCCTGAACTTGGTTTAAATGAAATGATGCAAGTGCGTTATGAGAAATTGGAACAATTTAAAGAAAAAGGTATAAACCCTTTTGGAGCCCGTTTTGAAAGAAGTCATTACGCTCAAGATGTATTAGAGCATTTTGAAGAACTGGAAGAAACGGATGTTACTATAGCTGGTCGCTTAATGTCTAAAAGAGGCATGGGTAAGGCTGGCTTTGCTCATATTCAGGATGTTACCGGTCAGATACAAATTTATGTTCGCTTAAATGATATAGGTCCTGAAGCCCATGAGCTTTTTAAACGTTTGGATATTGGCGATATTATAGGAGTTGTGGGCTACGTTTTTCGTACTCATAAGGGCGAAATAACTGTTGGTGCAAAAGAATTAACTTTACTCTCTAAGTCACTAAGACCTTTACCGGAAAAATGGCATGGACTTAAAGATGTAGAAATAAGATATCGTCAACGTTATACAGATTTGATTGTGAATCCTGAAGTGAAAAATGTATTTATTACAAGAAGTAAAATAATTCAAAGTCTGAGGCGTTTCCTTGATAATAAAGGTTTTTTAGAAGTTGAAACGCCAACAATGCATGCTATTGCCGGGGGAGCTAGTGCTAGACCTTTTATAACTCACCACAATGCTTTAGATCTGGACTTATATATGCGGATAGCTTTAGAACTACATCTAAAGAGACTGATTATTGGTGGACTAGAAAAGGTTTATGAAGTTGGACGCGTTTTTCGTAATGAGGGCATATCCACAAGGCATAATCCTGAATTTACAATGATGGAACTTTATCAGGCTTATGGCGATTATCATGACATGATGAATATAACGGAAGAGTTAATTGCTAGTATTGCTCAAGAAGTTTTAGGAACTCAAAAAATAACTTATCAGGGAATAGAAGTTGACCTAACGCCTCCCTGGACTCGGATAACTATGGTTGATGCTGTACATAAATACGCCGGAGTTGATTTTAAACTAATAAATAGTGATGCAGAAGCTCGTGAACAAGCTAAAAAGTTAGGGGTATCCGTACCTGCCGATGCTACCAAGGGTAGCGTGTTAAATGAGATATTTGAGGAGAAAGTAGAGGAGAATCTTATTCAGCCTACGTTTGTGATGGATTATCCCATTGAAGTATCTCCTTTGGCGAAAAGAAAAGAAGATGATCCCAATTTCACTAGCCGCTTTGAGTTATTTATTACGGCCCGTGAGCTTGCTAACGCTTTTTCAGAATTAAATGATCCTATAGATCAGAAAGAACGTTTCGTTAAACAGATGGAACAAAGAGCCAGGGGTGATGAAGAAGCACATATGATGGATGAAGATTTTGTTAAAGCTATGGAAATTGGCATGCCTCCCACAGGTGGATTGGGGATTGGCATAGACCGCCTAGTAATGCTGTTAACTGATTCTCCTTCTATCAGAGACGTAATACTATTTCCAACACTACGGCCCAGAGAAGATGTTTAAGAGGGACAAGCTAATTAATGATGGTTATATAATATAGGGAATAATGAAACGTAGGTGCTGTAAGGATTATACAGGGCCTGCGTTTTCCCCTAATTTAAATCAATATTTTTTTTCATTTTGTACATACTTTGTGCTTGGTTAGAATATATTAAGCAAAGATAAGATATAGACGTACAGAATAGAGAATTATAAAAAGGCAAAAAAGATGTTGACATAAGATTGGCAACATGATACTATATAAAAGTCGCCGCGAGCAGCAGAAAATGCTGCTAAGGGAACCAGGAGAAGGAAAGCAAGGAAAAAGAAACCTGGTTGACAGGCAAGGGAGGATATGATAAGATATACTTCCTGCCGCAAGAGCGAGAAAAAAGTTCTTGACAGAGTGGCGGCAAAGATGATACAATAAAGATCCTGCTGCAAAACGGCGGGAGGGAAAGTTCCTTGAAAACTGAACAGTTGAGAAATCACAGAAGTGTGTAACACAGAAGTGAGCGAGCCAGTCAATAGAATGAATAATTCTTGAGTAATTCGAGGATACAAACGAAGATTACGTTATCATATGATAATG
>JAHDSB010000180.1 GCA_018433015.1 Clostridia bacterium
ATGGGTACTCCGCCTCCTAAACCTTTAGCTAAAGTAAATATATCAGGCTCTACCTTATAGTGCTCATAGGCAAAAAGCTTTCCGGTGCGTCCTAAACCCGTCTGTACTTCATCAAAAATTAACAAAAGATCATATTCTTTGCAAAGCTCTTTTACTTTCTGCAAATATTTAAGATCAGCAGGATTGACTCCCCCTTCACCTTGAACAGGTTCCAGCATAATGGCACATGTCATAGGTCCAATAGCTTCTGTTAAGGCAGTCAAATCGTTATAAGGCACATATTTAAACCCGGGCACCATGGGTTCGAAACCTTTTTGATATTTTAATTGTCCTGTAGCCGTTAAGGCCGCCAAAGTCCGACCGTGAAAGGAATTATATGTGGTTATTATTTCGTACCTTCCCGCACCATATTTCTGATAAGATCGCTTCCTGGCTAATTTAATAGCTCCTTCATTAGCTTCTGCACCACTATTGCAGAAAAAGACCTTATCACCGCAAGAATTCTTAACTATTTTTTGGGCCAATTTCACCTGAGGTTCGATCCAATATAAATTTGAACAGTGGAGCAGAGTATTAGCCTGGTTCTGTATGGCTTCAACTACTTGGGGATGGCAGTGTCCCACATTGTTAACGGCTATTCCTCCTACCATATCTAAATATTCCTTCCCCTCAGCATCCCACACATAACTGCCTTTTCCTTGTACCAAAGCAAAGGGCTGCCGTCCATAAGTGTTCATGACATATTTCTGCCCCAACTCTAAAATGGTCTGGTTTTTCATTTTTAACCCTCCAGTATCTAACTTTTGATCACAGCAGTTACTTTACTACCATAGTTCCAATTCCCTCTTTAGTGAAGATCTCTAATAATAAAGAATGGGGTTTTCTCCCATCGACGATATGCACATTCTCTACTCCCATATTTATAGCCTCTAAACAGCTCTCTGCTTTAGGAATCATTCCTCCTTTGATAACGCCCTCTTCAATCAGCTGGGGGATTTCCTGAGCCGTTAATTCCGAAGCCAAAGATCCTGAATCTTCTCCTAAAAAAATACCTTCCACGTCTGTTAGTAATACCAGTTTATAGGCTTTTAAAGCTCCACCTAAGGCTGCCGCTACATAATCAGCATTGATATTAAAAGTTTCCCCCTGACTCCCGGCAGCTACAGGAGCTACAACTGGTATATATCCTTCCTGGATCAAACTATGGACAAGAGCAGGATCTATGTTAACAATATCACCTACCCACCCTAGATCATAGAGTTCCTGGGCCCCTTGACTATTTTTTGGGTTTTCTACTGTGAGGTATTTCTTTTTGGCTAAAATTAATTTTCCATCCTTACCACTTAATCCCACAGCTTTACCTCCAAAGCTATTGATTAGATTTACTATTTTTTTATTTACAATACCCGTCAAAACCATTTCTACTACCTGCATAGTAGCATCATCTGTAACTCGTAAACCCTGGATGAACTCAGATTTTATCTCCAGTTTCTGCAACCACTCATTAATAGCAGGGCCCCCTCCATGAACAATAACAGGGTTCATTCCCACTAACTTCATCAGAATAATATCTTTCAAAACCAATTCCGCCAGCTTTTGGTCTGTCATAGCGTGGCCACCATATTTTATCAGGATAGTCTTACCGGAGAATTTTTGGATATAAGGCAAAGCCTCCGTTAAAACATTGGCCTTTTCTAGCGCTGAAAACATCTCCATCCTCTCCTTATGTACGATAGGAACCATTAATCTTCACATAGTCATAGGTTAAATCACAACCCCAGGCTGTAGCTTGGTAAGTTCCCAGTTTTAAATCAACTTTTATCTTAACAGTTTCCTGTTGAAAAACCTGTTCTGCCTTGGTTTCATCAAAATCTAGACCTGTTCCATCCTTAAAGACTTTAATATCTCCCAAGTATAAATCTGTAATAGCAGGATCGAAATCAATGCCTGAATAGCCTAAAGCGCAAATAATACGCCCCCAGTTTGCATCATTACCAAATACAGCTGCCTTTACCAGATTTGAGGAAACCACAGACTTAGCACCAATTCTGGCACAATTCAAGTCCGGGGCATTAATAACTTTTACTTCTATTAGCTTAGTAGCCCCTTCTCCATCCCGGGCAATGGCTTTAGCCAGTTCTATACATAAAGTTGTTAAAGCCCCTTTAAAGCTCTGATATTCTTCACTAGTACAATCTTGTATGAGCTTATTTTCCGCTAAACCGTTAGCAAGAATAAACACTGAGTCGTTAGTACTTGTATCTCCATCCACGCTGATCATATTAAAAGATTCATTGGTGGCTTCCTTTAAAGCCTGCTGAAGACAAGCTGGGGTCACATTAGCATCTGTGGTTATGAAACCCAACATGGTTGCCATATTAGGATGAATCATTCCCGACCCTTTGGCCATAGCTCCTAAAGTTACTTTTTGGCCGGCTATTTCCACAGTTAAAGCCATTTCTTTAGCATAAGTATCAGTAGTCATAATAGCTTGGGCAGCCAATGATCCCTTCTGGGATGACATACCTTGGCTAGCTCCTGCGATACCCATAAGAATCTTCTCCATAGGCAGTAGTTCACCAATAACACCAGTAGAAGCCACCAATATTTCTTTAGCTGTGCAACCTACTTTCTGGGCAGTGAATTCTGTCATCTTGTAGGCATGGTTATATCCAATCTTCCCCGTACAAGCATTAGCACAACCGCTATTAACTACAATACCCCGGATATTTCCTTGGGTTTCAGCAAGATGCTCCACACTGAGTTTTACCGGCGCGGCTTTAACTTTATTCTTGGTAAAGACCCCTGCCGCCGCAGTAACACCTTGGGACAAAATTAATGCTAAATCATAACGTCCCTGTTTCTTAATGCCACTCTGGGCAACGCCTACCGTAAAACCTGGAGGTGTGGTAACTCCCCCATCAGGTATTATTTTAATTGGCATTTTTCTCCCTCCTATTTTTAAATTTCCATTCACCCTAATGTACCGTTCTAGCACAAATTTAACTAAGCAAAGGAGCCGGCAAGTATCCTGTCGGAATTAGGGATAGACAGCGATCTTATTTAGACCTATATCTTCCTCTAACCCAAACATCATATTCATATTTTGTACAGCTTGACCTGCCGCACCTTTAACGAGATTATCAATAACTGTAATTATAATTAGTCTGCCTGTTCTTTCATCCCAACTTAAACCAATATCGCAGCAGTTAGTACTTAAAACATATTTCGTATGAGGATACTCCCCCTCCGGCAGAACTCTAATAAAGGGCTCATGATGGTAAAAATCCTGATACAGTTTTATTACGTCATTTATCTTAATGGCAGCTTTAGGTTTCGTATAAATAGTGCTGAGCATCCCTCGAGTCATAGGTATTAAGTGGGGTGTAAAGCTTACTTTAATATCCTCTTCCCCTAATAAAGAAAGCTCCTGTTCTATTTCAGGAGTATGTCGATGCCGAGGAAGTCCGTATACTTTTATATCTTCATTTACCTCAGAATAATGAGAACCCAAGGCAACTTTACGTCCTGCTCCGCTTACTCCTGACTTGCTGTCAATGATAATAAACTGGGTATCTATAATTTTTTCCCTCAACAAAGGGGCCAATCCTAAAATAATGGAAGTAGGATAACAACCGGGATTAGCAATTAAACTAGATACTTTTATCCTATCCCTATTTAACTCTGAAATTCCATACACTGCTTTTTGTAAGAGTTCCTGAGAGGGAGGCTCAGCTTTATACCAGGCTTGATATGTTTTCTGGGAATTCAAGCGGAAATCCGCCCCTAAATCAATGACCTTTTTACCTTGTTGCAAAATTTCTTCCGCCAGAGAACTACTTAAACCATGGGGAAGAGCTAAAAATACTACATCTGCATCAGCAATCACTTCAGGATCCTGGGGAGATTTGCATGTTTTATCAAGAATATTGCGAAAATGAGGGTATACATAACTATAGCTTTGACCTGCATAACTTTGCGAACCCAATCCTGCTATTTCTACCTGAGGATGCATACTAAGTATGCGAACTATTTCCTGTCCCGCATAGCCTGTTGCTCCTAACACACTGGCTTTTATCATCTATCTCACCCCTTAAGAAAATGTATCTATTTAATATTTTTTAGAAACTACTTTGTGTTTGCAAATAATTATACAGTTATTTGTATATTTATTCAATACCAAAATAAGGTTTTTCTTGAATTAAATTTTCACCCCACCGCTGCTTATTGTTATTGTGAATTCCCAATTGATCTAAAATACGTCCCAGAAAATGTTCAATCAGATCATCAATTGATTGGGGTTGCTGGTAGAAAGCCGGCATAAACGGCATAATTCCCACTCCCATACGGCACAGCTTAAGCAAGTTCTCTAGATGTACTATATTCAGGGGCGTCTCACGGGGTACAATAACAAGTTTTCTCCCCTCTTTCAGTGTTACATCAGCAGCACGCATAATTAAACTGTCACAGTAACCATTTGCTATCCCTGCAGTTGTTTTCATACTGCAAGGAGCAATTACCATCCCTTCCGTAAGGTAAGAACCGCTGGCAATAGCAGCTGCCATATCCTGATTGGAATATAACTTATCAGCCCATTTATAAAGATCTTGGGGCTTAAAATTTGTCTCCCTGTTAATATTTTCTAAGGCCCAATTACTTATTATTAAATGAATTTCTCTTTGTGCTCCTCTTAGCCTTTCTAGCAAGCGTATGCCCACTATAACTCCTGTAGCTCCTGTAATTCCCAAAATAATTCGTTTATTCAATTCTAAAACCCCAATAACTTAATAGTTTAATTTCTACTACCTTATTATTCCTAAAATAAAATTATCTATAAGAATAAGGGCATAAAAAAATAACCCTCTCCGGGTTATTTTAGACGGTTTAATATATTTTGCTGCCGTTCTTTTTCATTAAGAACCTCATTGACAAATAAAGTTGTCTCTTCCATTAAATCCACATCGGGGAACTTTGTCAAAATGTTACCATTATTATCCTTGATAATTTTAACCACAGGTCGGGTAGGAAAATTTTGCGGGACTGATATAACTATTCCAATGCCACCATTGTTTAGTTGAACTGTAGAACCTACAGGATAGGGAGCAATATTTCTGCTAAAAGCCTTCACTAAATCGGGATGAAAAGATTTACCACTTTCTGCTACGATAAGTTCTAAGGCTTGATAGGGGTAAAGACGCTCATCCATATCGGGATTAGAAACTAAATTATCATATACATTTGCTATATTTGTTATAGCTGCGTACAAATGTATCCCATCGCCCTTTAGTTGTCTTGGAAAACCTGTCCCATCAAACTTTTCGTGATGCTGATAAGCTACATGAGCCGCTGTTATGTTTAAGGAGCTCTGATTTCTAAGGATTTTATACCCGTAAACAGTATGTTCCTCACCTGTATTTAAGCATTTCCCTATATCATGCAATAGTGCCCCCATACCTAGATTCTTTAATTTTAATTCATCTAAACCTAAGCCTATTCCCGTTAAAAGGCTGAGAACACATACCCCTACAGAATGGTTATACATGTATGTTCCACATGTGCGCGTATCTAGCAGCTGTACTAATACATTAGGTACAGACTTTAGATCATCAAGAATCTCATTTACCATATTGCTAATAGGCTTTAAGTCCAGGTCATTTTTCATCCGACCATTATCTACAACTTGTTTGAGGGCTTTAACTGTCTGAATACGCACCCTCTCATGAATTACATCTTCGACTTGTAAAGGACCTATCAATTCATCTTCCACATAGACAAAGGGTATTCCATATTGTCCTAATTTCCTAATATATCCTTTAGTAAGCGTAGCTCCCTCGCTCAATAATATACGTCCACTATCATCATATATTGTTTTAGCAATTTTCATACCCTCATTCAAGAGTTCGACTTCAATTGCACGCATAATACCCTTCCTTCATCCTGTTAGATCACAGATGAGAGATCTAATAATATTACTATTCTGTCCTCTAACCTGGCGATACCGCTGATAAACTCTTTATCTATTTCTGTGTAAATATCATCACTTACTTTAATTTTATCACTACTTATCTCTACTACTTCTAGCACTTTATCTACTTTAATACCCATCATATGATTATCTATCTTAATAATTATCATACGGGTATCATCATTATCTTCAGTACTAGCCAAGTCGAAGCGCTTCTTCAAATCTACCAGAGGAATGATGTTGTCTCGTAAATTAGTAATTCCTATTACATGGGCCGGTGTTGTAGGCACCTTCGTTATAACGGGGGGACGAATTATTTCCTGTACACTAGTTATTTCTACTCCATATTCCTCTTGGCCTAATTGAAAAACCACGTATTGTTTTTCTTCCATAAACTCCCCTCCTTCAATTAATCTATAGTGAATTATTCGCTATCAGAGTTCTGTATCCTTCTTCTATTTAATACTTTAGTACTAAAGAGTTATACATTTCCTAATAAGACATTATATAAAAATTCCTCTGCCCCTTCTTTAGCTGCCCTCATTTTTTCCAGTGAGGTGGGAGGTAAGTCCATTTTGTAATTAGGAAAATAGCGCGTCAAATGTAACGGAATATTTTTATCCAGGGAAGAAATCCAGTGGGCCAGTTTTTTTATTTCTGTCTGATTATCATTGAGATTTGTAACGAGTAATGTGGTAATTTCTAAATGACAGTTTGCCGCAAATAATTTAGCACTGTTTAAAACAGGCTCTAGTTTGCCTTGACATATTCCCTGGTAAAAATCATTAGTAAAAGCCTTGACATCTAAGTTAACTGCATCGATGAAGGGCAACAACTCTTTTAAAGGTTTAGGATTTATGTATCCATTAGTCACCAAGATATTTTTCAGTCCTGCTTTCTTAGCAAGCTTAGCTGTATTTAATACATATTCATACCACATTAAAGGTTCAGAGTATGTATAAGCTAGACCCACATTACCCGAATCTACCAGTTCTTTAGCCTTGTTGACGATCTGCTCTGAAGAAATATATTCTGCTTGAGGCTTTTCACCATGGGCTATGTTCCAATTCTGGCAATAGCCACAAGATAAATTGCAACCAAATGTCCCCAAAGATAAAACTTTACTACCCGGCATAAATTTTTTTAAAGGCTTTTTTTCAATAGGATCTAAAGCTACAGCCGTTATCATACCATAATTCATGGTATAAAGCTTCCCCTTAACATTTTTCCTTACGCGGCAAATGCCACTAGAATTTTCCGGGATAACACAATTATGAGGACACAGTAAACATTGAACTTCTTGGGGATTCTTTGTTTTTATCCAATATAAGGCTTCTTGGCTCAAAAAGTTACACCTCACTTATATTCACTATCCCTCGCTCATCATGTATAGCGTTCTACTTTAAATCTCTCCAGTTCTACCTGCTCTTTCCGCCCAATACCGGCTTTTTCTTTAGCAATTCTCACTTGTTCTTGGCCACTATTGATGCCGGGTAAATCCGGCAGGAGCAAGCCTGTTCTGTTACCACGCCTAACTATGACACCATAACTCTGAGGATTCAAGTCTTGTATATCAGTAATTTTTTCCGGTACACCCATAACATCTACTGAAATAGTCAAGTCTTCAAGTTCTGATAACTCCAGGGGTTCAAAACGCGGATCATGCAAAGCTGCCGCTACTGAATTATGTATAATCTCATTTCCTAAACTACTGTACTGAGCTTCAATAGTCCCAATACATCCCCGCAATTGGCCATGTTTTTTTAGCGATACAAAACATCCTGCTTTTTTCCCCAGCAATTCTTGAGTTTCTGAAGATACTTCCTCCAGCATACTATTTATATCGGCATAATCACTTGTTAATAAGTAACTTTTAATACTTTGACGTGCTAAGGTAACCAGCAGTGATTCCTGAGCCTTAATTTTCTCCAATCTGTCCCTGCGGTCTTGGTACAATTGTGCCGCAAAATTCCTATTATCTTTTTCTCTACCTCTCTGTAACAAAGTTACTAAATATCCTACTCCAAAGGGTCCTTCATAAGATAATTCTTGAGCCTCAAGTTCATATCCATCAAAAGCTCCTAAAGCCATTATCAAGGGACGTAACCCACATTCCCCCGCATCTTCTACCAAGTCAGGATCTAGATGTATTAGTTTTTTAATATCTCCCTCTTTAAGACATTTCCTTAAAATATTATCAAAAACTTTCCCTTGAGGTGAGTACCCGGCGGGGGCACCAGGAGTCAAACGATGGGACATATCTCCACTTATAAGCAGGACCCACCTTTTATTTAATCTAGTGAAGGCCCGTGATAAAATCCGTCCAAATTCATAGAGTTCTTCATAAGGGAGAAAGGCCATATTGATAGGAACTAATTTTCCTCCCCATTCATTAGCACTACCTAAAAAGGATAAGGGTACTACTAAACCGTGATCTAAGTTTTTGCCAAGTTTTAACTGTTTTAATACCGCTTCATTGAGAGCAGCACAGGGAAATGAACAAGATGTGCTCTCTGCTAAAATAGCTTTAACAACTTCTTGATCCAAATTATAACTTACTCTAACCTCTGAAGCATCAAAGTTACCTAAATCCCCTTCTAAGGGGTCTACTGCCGTTAATGTTACTGTATCACTAAATACGTTCCCATGGGGAGTTATAGCTACTATTACTTGAGGTTCTAGCTTTCTTACTAGTCGAGCCACTTCTTTCATAGCATCTCGCGTTTTAGCAACTTTTTCTGCCTCTTTTCCTCCCACTTCCAGGACTGCAATAGGAGGGTGGGGCATAAGAGCCGCCAGTTGCAGCATATAAATCACCCTTTCTCTATTCTAAAAATATCCCCGGATCTTCCAGACCTGGGGATACTAGCTCTACAAACTATTATTTCCTATCTATGTTGTAATATAATTATTTAATTATAATTTAAGCTGTATTTGATAAAATACCAGTTCCCACTAAATATTCGGTAAAGGCTTCTACCACTTCAGGATCATAACATGTACCACTATGGGCTTGAATTTCTTCCAAAGCTTCCTGAAAAGTAAATATCCGTTTATAGGGACGATTGCTGGTCATAGCATCAAAGCTATCTGCCACCCTAAGGATTCTTGCTCCTAACGGTATTTCTTCCCCTTTAATCCTATAAGGATAACCTGTCCCATCAAAATTCTCATGATGGTATTGCACAATGTCTACCGCATCACTTAAAGAAGAAATAGGCCTAATCATGTCAGCACCCCACACCGGATGCTGGCGTATAGCAAACCACTCCTCTTCTGTTAACTTCCCAGGTTTATTTAATACTTCTCTACTCACCTCAATTTTCCCAATATCATGCAGCAAAGCTCCCACAGTCAGATTTTGTATTTCCCATTCCCACAAGGACATGGTTCGCCCGATCTGCACCGCATAATGCATGACCCGTTCACAGTGACCGTATGTATAGCGGTCTTTAGCATTGACAACCATTAAAAGTGTGCGCATGGAACTAAGCAATTCTTTTTCTTTATCCTGAAGAGAATTCTTAATTTCTTCAAATACGGAATAATATAATTCCACGCTATTAGTAGAAGTATATTTAGCTTTATACAACGCTTCATCTGCTTTTTGAACTAGCTTTTCTTTGGTATTAGCATTTTCAGGAAAGGTGGCTACTCCTACAGAGATAGTAATCTTCCCATGGGGTAATATATCGGCCCCTTCAAATTTTAGTTTTTCTACCTCTTGTCTCACCATTTCACCAACTTCCAGGCCATCCTTTCCACTGCACTTGGGAAGAATTACAGCAAATTCATCGCCACCATAGCGAGCGCTTAACCCTTTGTTGCGGGCAACTTTATCAATTATCTGAGCTAACAAACGTAATACTTCGTCACCCTTACGGTGGCCATATGTATCGTTATAATATTTAAAAAAGTCAACATCAATCATTATCAATGCTAAACTATCATTTTCAAACTTGGCATTATCTAAGTATTTATCTAAAAAATCATAAAAACTCCGATGGTTATATATACCTGTTAATCCGTCAAGAGCAGCCTGATATTGAAGTTCTTCCCGAATTTCTTTTTCCGCTTCCGTCATGTTACCCAAGAGCCAAGCGAAAAGCCAGAGAACTCCTATAACAATAACATCTTCATCTACTCTTACAGGTTTATTAATCATTTCTAGGAAAAACAATCCTGTACTTGATAAAAAAGCCCAAAAGTAACCACTTCTAGCCCCATATTGTAAGGAGCAGATAACTATGGGCATCAGCAACAAAATTTTAAAGAAACTTTCTGATTCATAATTGAGAAAATAAAGGGTTAGAGCTAAATAAAATAAATTAAATACGGTATCAGCTCTTTTTTGGTCTCCTAAAGACATTTTTTTCTGTAATATTTTAATAATAATTACAGCTACCGCCGGTATTAGTAATAAAATAATATTTATGTATAATGAATTAAACAAAAAGGATGTATTATGACGAACTCGCACAAACAAAATACCAACTAATAATAAAAATACTATTTGTGAAATAAAGACATATTCTTCTGCCTTTTTATTACGAATAGATCCCTTATATTTCAAAACAATCGCTCCCAAATATTGATATGAGGTGGTATACACCACCTCTACCTCCTATTTAAGCAGGCTTTTTGGTGCTTTGGGCTGATAATACCAAGCATGACAAGCAAATACTGAACTTGTTGTAGCAATAAGCATTAATAAAGTAGAAGCCAGCGTTAATAGAGCAAACTTAATCCTGTTCATTTTTTCACCTCCCCTTAGTATTGAAAATAGGTAATAAGGTAAGGGTCTGTAAAAAAAGCCCTCCTAACATTGCAGCTCCTAAGGATGATGGGAGAAAATATGCTATACAGCTGCAAATAATTATGATCACCATGGATATACGATGAAGCCTTTTTCTAAAGCTCCTGGAGATAATTGGCTTGGCCTCTGAGTCTACAGGCGCATATAAATAAACAATTAACAATATTATTAAAACAATACATATATTTAGCCAATTAATATATGTATACTCAGCCCATAGTGGAACATTTTTCTTAATGAACCATCCCCCTAGAGGATATACGATAGCCCCCGTAACCAAGCACTGTAGCGGAGAACGGAAATGTGCTCCGCCACTAAACTTTCTTAAGACAACTCCTGTCACAGCAATTAAGAATACCTCTTGGGGCGCTTGTAGTAAGGTTCCTACTGTCATTATCATAACAAAACCCAATACACCCAAAACAAGGCTATCCACAGCATAAACTAAGACTTCTTTTTGTTCTTCCGAATAATGGAGTTCCTGCGCTATATAATTGCCGATTTTAGTACCTAAAGATGAATAGGCCATGCTCACATCCAACCATTTCTTATATTATGAAAAGTATTTCTTTTTTCTATACAAATAGGTTAATAAAAAAATACAACCTACCTGAGGCAAACCAAAACAAATCCTTAGTAAAACAGAATTTTTAATTTTCTCAGCAGTAGCTATCCCTAATTGAACAATAGTTAAATTAAAGGCGACTTCTATCAAAATAAGAATACACATTACAATAATGCTATAAGTTAGAGATTTTTTCATCTCAATTTTTGCAAAAAAGGAACATAAAATAGCTAAGTTTGTTATTAATAATATTATGTGAATACCCGGTGATAATGGTAAAAATCGCACACCATACGCCGCTACAGCATCTATTAGCGCTATTTTTAATAGGATTCTCTTATCTATTTCTCGTTGATTAGTGCCCATTATACAATAAACTAGAGCAATACTCTCCGGTATTCCTTGAAAAACCCAGGCTAAAATGGGTATCTGCATATATTAGTATGTCCTCCATTTCTATATTCGCATAATGATATTGAATTCCTCTAGATATTCTTTTAGGTGGTTATTTTTAGTTCATATTTTTCCTGGTCCCATTCTACTTTTTCTGCCATAAAATACAGTACCTCCATGGGAACTACTGTTCTTTCCTCTAACGATAAACGGGGAGAAGTTTCTACTTTTACAGCTATTCCATTTACCAATATATAATCTCTCCATACAGATATATCTATAGCACGTACGCTATTGGACAAAGTAACAACACTGACATGGTCTGCTGTTTTTTGATATTGTATTTGATAACCTAAGCTTGAACATAAGGCTCTAATTGGTACTAATACTTTTCCTTTACCCAATGAATAAGGCTGACTATCATTAAAATTTATTAGTTGGTCGTTAACATAAACTTTAACAGGTAATTTCTTTACATTTTTAAACTGCTCAGGTACATAAGGTTTTGGTATTATAGAAAAGTTAGCTTCTATATCTTCATAGTTCAAGTCTTTTTCCGCTAGTTCCCAATATTCCTTAAGGGGAGTGTAGTTCTCTCTGGCCCACTGCTTTTGTATTGCCTGGCTCAAAAGAGTATTGGGAAAAAGACGTAATTCCTCAGGATTTACTTGCGCTAATTCTTCCTTAGCTTCTTTCCTGGTTTTATAAGATTTGGGTATTTTTATTTCTTGCTGTTCCTCAAAAACCCTTCCATAATGAATACTACCGGCATAATCAATAATCCCCTTTGTACCCCAATAATTAATGTAGATCCGCATAATTCCTGTTCCTTGTCCACTGAGGATTTCTTCCTTCAGCACAGAAAAATCCTCTCCCGGAACTATATCATATGAACTTTCAAGAGCAAAAAGAGGTTGTACACTTGCTACACTAAAAAGAAGTATGAAGCATATCATGACTTTTTTCATACATAATCTTCCTTTGCACATTATGTCATAAGATAATTTTACCACTTTTATTAATGATATCTCTAACTGGATTACGCTGTCAATCTATTCATACAGAGTTTATTTTACTTTCCCACTGTTTTGCAGCGTAGCAGTATATTTATCACCATGATCTACTAAGTATTTTACTATTCCGCTATATATAGCCCAAGCCATTTTATCCTGATAAGCCGGATCTTGTAAAAGTTTTTCTTCCTGGGAATTTGATAAAAATCCCATTTCTACATTAACTATAGGTATTTTTGCATGTTTAAATATAAGGGAAGTATTGTCAATTTTAGGCTGACGTGTGGTATTTTCCAAATGGGAAATTAATTCACTCTGAATATTGTCTGCCAATTCCTTGCTTCCTGCAACTGCTGAGGAATAAAATGTTTGAGCTCCTCTCCAACGGGAGGAGGGAAAGGCATTACAATGCAGAGCAATATATAAATCAGCATTACTGTTTTCTGACATTTTTACTCTTCCGGCTAAGTCTGCTATTTTTCTTTCTCTTATTGTAGGTTCCCCATCACTTAATGCTTTATCTGTTTCCCTTGTCAAGATAACATTACCGCCACCCTGACATAAGATGGTTTTTAATTTTAAAGCTACCGCTAAATTGATATCTTTTTCAAAAATACCACTAGGGCTTACTTTGCCCGGATCTTCTCCCCCATGTCCCGGGTCCACAATAAAAGTATGGCCTGCCACCGCCCAAGACATGGCTTTAATAGCATTAACTTCTTGCTCTAATCTCATAAAATGAAATAAATATACGCTGCTGCTTACCACTCCAACAAGAATAATCCAGGCAATTAAGCGCCGTACCCGTGGCATATTTAATGTTCGCATTTTCTTCTCCCCTTTGTTATCTATTCTTTAACAGGATATTAAAGGGGTGTTCTTGGTATGACAATAAAGTTTAACCAAAAAAATACCTCAAAAAAATGGCGAGGTTAGATACCCATAAAAAAACTCCCTATAAAAGGGAGTTTTTCTTTCATATGGAATTTAACGTTTGGAGAACTGTGGTGCACGACGTGCGCCTTTCAATCCGTACTTCTTACGTTCTTTCATGCGAGGATCACGAGTAAGGAAGCCGGCCTTTTTCAAAGCAGGTCTTAGTCCTGCATCAGCTTTGAGCAGAGCACGGGCAATTCCTAAACGAATAGCACCTGCCTGACCAGTGATACCACCACCAGTAACTTTAGCTATAACGTCAAATCTACCACCTGTCTCAGTTAAAACTAGTGGTTGTTTAACGATCATTTCTAATGTTTTTTTGCCAAAATACTCAGCTAAAGCCCTATTATTAACAAGTACTTTACCTTCACCAGGTACAATACGTACACGGGCTATAGAAGTTTTACGGCGTCCTGTTCCTCCATACTGTACTTGTGCCACTTTTTATTCCTCCCTTCTAATCCCGTATTTCCCAAACTTCGGGCTGCTGAGCCTCATGGGGATGTTGTGCTCCTCTATAAACTTTCAGCTTTTTATACATCTTAGCTCCAAGTTTGTTATGAGGAAGCATACCTTTAACTGCAGCTTCAATAACTCTCTCCGGTTTCGTCTGTAACAGGGTCTTATAATCTATTGTTTTAAGTCCCCCAGGGAAACGTGAGTGTTTAATCATTTGTTTCTGATATAATTTTTTTCCTGTTAAAGTTACTTTTTCTGCGTTTGTAACAACTACATAATCACCTGTATCTACATGTGGTGTAAAAATAGGTTTATGTTTGCCGCGTAAGATAGTAGCAATTTCTGTCGCCAAGCGTCCTAAAGTCTTACCATCAGCATCAATTACATACCATTTGCGTTCAATTTCCAGCGGCTTAGCCATGAAGGTACGCAAGATTGTTCCCTCCTACCAAAATAAAATAATATCTCATATATTAATTCCGGGGCTAGTGGAATTAAAAATAGACACAAAAATACTCATAAAACTATATTAATACACGCAGCCTGCCGTGTCAAGAATTATTAACGTCAAACCACTATTTATCCTTGTCTTTCAGTAATCATATTCAACTGATTGAAGGCATAATCCCTGAGGTGGCAAAGTTACACCTGACAGCTTACGGTTTTTAGCAATTATAAGAGTTACTACATCTTCAGGTTGGCGTTTGTCTTTACCAATTTCTACCAATGTTCCCATTATTATTCTAACCATGTTATAAAGAAAACCATTGCCTGTAATAGTTAGTTTCAGGAGGGGTCCTTCTTTTTCTAACCCGCAGGAGAATATAGTTCTGACAAAATCGGTTACAGCAGTGTTTTTAGCACAAAACCCGTGAAAATCGTAAGTTCCCACAAAATTTTCCGCACCTTTTATCATTTTACTTATATCTAATGGTACAGGAACATGGTAGGCATAATAGCGCCAGAAAGGAGATAATTCTCTATCATTATAAATAGTGTAGCTATAGGTCTTTTTCTTAGCTGCAAATCTGGCATGAAAATCGGGTAACATCTCCTCTGCTTGCCAAACTACTATATCCGGGGGAAGCACCGAATTAACGGCGCGAGGAATTCTTTCTATGGGGATCTTTGTAATACTGAAAAAATTAACCACCTGTCCTTGGGCATGTACCCCTGCATCTGTTCTACCTGAGCCATTTACCACTATATTCTCGTTGGTGATGGTAGTCAAAGCCTTTTCCAATTCATCCTGAATGGTTTTCAAGCTGGTCTTATTTTGCTTTTGAAAGCCATGATAATTTGTGCCGTCATATGCCAAAGTCAATTTAATATTTCGCATAGTTTACAACCCAAATCTCGTGAAAATACTAATACCTAAAAATATTGTACAAATAACAAAGGCTATACCATCTCTCTTATCCATAACTAATTGTTTCATTCGGGTCCTATTTTCTCCTCCCCTATAACACCTGGCTTCCATAGCCATAGCCAACTCGTCGGCCCGTCGAAAAGAACTAAGAAACAGAGGCACTAACAACGGGATAAGACTCTTAGCCCTAGCAATAATACTTCCGCTTTCAAAGTCCGCGCCTCTAGCCATCTGAGCTTTCATAATCTTTTCCGTTTCTTCTATTAAGGTGGGGATAAACCTTAAGGCAATAGTCATCATCATGGCTAATTCATGGGCCACAGGTACAAACAAAGCCTTCAAAACACTTTCTATTCCATCGGTTAGAGCAATAGGTGTTGTAGTTAGAGTGAGCAGAGACGTAATAGTAACCAGATAAATCAAACGCAGTACCATAAATATTCCTTGTCTAAGTCCCTGGTAAGTTATCTTAAACACGCTCCACTGCCAAATGATATCGCCTTCTGTCATAAAGGTATGGAGGGCCAGAGTAAAAAGTAGAATTATCCAAAGAGGTTTTAACCCCTTTAGAATAAGCTTAATTTTTATTTCAGACAATAGTATGATACCTGCAGTAAAAAAAGTAACAAAAATATATCCTATAATATTATTAACCATAAATAATCCGGTCATATATAAAACCAGGGTGATGATTTTAGTGCGGGGATCTAATTTATGCACGGGAGAATTACCTTGTATATATTGTCCAATAGTTATATCTTTAAGCATTCTTTTTACCTCGTATTACTTTTAACAATTCTGCTTGGGCCTCATCAATTGTAAAAATATCAGATCTAACAGGCCATCCCTTGTTCTGCAGTTCTATCATGAGCTTTGTTACTGTTGGTATATCCAGCCCAATTTTCTGCAGATTATCATAGTGTTTAAACACTTCTTTTATTTTATCATTATAAATGATTTCTCCCTTATGCATAACTACCAACTTGTTCACTAACCTAGCTACATCATCCATACTGTGAGAAACTAACACAACAGTTAATTCTTCCTGTCGGTGTAGCTCAACAATCTGGTCCAGAATCTCATCCCTTCCCCTAGGATCAAGACCTGCCGTAGGTTCATCAAGTATTAAATATTTAGGTTCCATAGCAAGAACGCCAGCAATAGCTACTCTCCTTTTTTCTCCCCCGCTTAATACAAAAGGAGAAGCTTCCTTATAGGTTTCATAATCCAGATGTACCATTTGCATAGCTTTTTTCACTCTTTTAGCTATTTTTTCATGAGGTAGCCCTAAATTCTTAGGCCCAAAAGCTATATCCGCATAAACGCTTTCTTCGAATATTTGGTGTTCCGGATATTGAAATACTAAGCCAACCTTCTGGCGCACAGCTTTAATTTTAGCCCCTTTTTCTAGGATATTTATCCCATCTACTGTTACTTTACCGGTAGTAGGTCTCAATAGCCCATTAAGATGCTGAACAAGAGTAGATTTACCGGACCCCGTATGGCCAATTAGTCCGATAAAATCCCCATCTTTTATTTCCAATGTAATATTTTTTAAAGCATGGACTTCTGTATTTACATTAGATTGATACGTATAAAATACGTTTTCTAATTTTATGGACATAAGGCCATCACCATTTCTTCCACATTTAAAATACCTGGGGGAAGCTTAATGCCGCTTTGCACCAGTCTTTCTCTAAGTTCCGTCATGGGAGGAACATCAAGACGTAATTTTCTAAGTATATCCACTTGGGAAAAGACTTGGCGAGGTTCCCCTTCCATGACTATATTTCCTTCTTCCATCACAACTACTCTATCAGCAAAAACTGCTTCCTCCATAAAATGTGTAATATGCACGATTGTTAGACCTTCTTCTTTATTGAGACCTATGACAGTATCCATAACTTCTTTTCTTCCTATGGGATCTAACATGGCTGTGGGCTCGTCCAAAACCAAGATACGAGGTTTCATGGCTATCACTCCCGCAATTGCCACACGCTGTTTTTGTCCTCCTGATAAAAGATGGGGTGCCCGAGCTTTAAATTCATCTAGTCCTACACATTCTAAGGATTCATCCACAAGCTGCCTTATCTTTACGGGAGGTATTCCTAGATTCTCTGGACCAAAAGCTACATCTTCCTCCACAGTAGTAGCGATCAGCTGATTATCAGGATTCTGAAAAACCATACCTACTTGCTGTCTGATATCCCAAAGGCGTTCTTGAGTAGAAGTATCTATCCCGTTTATCACTACTTTACCTTGATGAGGCAAGAGCAGCGCATTTAAGTGTTTGGCTAATGTTGATTTTCCTGAACCGTTATGTCCTATAACAGCAACGAATTCTCCCTCTTTAATTGTTAAGCTAATACCTTGTAGGGCTTTTTTTGCTTCTCCTTGGGGCGTTTTATATTGATGAACTAAATCTTTAACTTCTATCACCTTTAACCACTCACTTCCCGCCCTAAAACAAAAACCAGGAAAGCCAAACTTAGCCTCAAGCATTGGGCTAAGAATTCGGTTTTCCTGACCTCTGGTTTTAATTTAATGTAGGATACTGCTTTAAACTAGCTCTACAATAACCATAGAAGCAGCATCACCGCGGCGATTTCCTAATTTAATTAGTCTTGTATAGCCCCCTTGGCGGTCCTCATATTTCTTACTGATATTTTCAAAGAGATCTTTAGTAACCTCTTCATCAAGCAAGTAAGCAGCAGCTTGGCGGCGGGCATGAAGATCGCCTTGCTTAGCAAGGGTCACCATCTTTTCTACAATGCTTCTCAATTCCTTAGCTTTTTGTTCTGTCGTTTTAATACGACCATTTTTCAGAAGAGAAGTTGTAATGTTCCGCAATAAGGCACGTCTTTGCCCGGTATTACGGTTAAGTTTCCTATAACCCATATTAATAACCCCCCTTTACTAGAGCACGTCTAAAGGATAGTAAAACGTACAATCTTATTCATCAACTTTTCTTAAACTAAGTCCAAGGGATTTTAATTTTTCGTCTACTTCCTCTAAGGATTTCTTTCCTAAGTTCCTTACTTTCATCATATCTTCTTCAGTTTTGGTAATAAGTTCACCTACAGTATTGATCCCTGCACGTTTTAAGCAGTTATAAGAACGAACTGATAAATCCAACTCTTCAATGCTCATATCTAAAATCTTGTCTCTCTCTTCTTCTTCTTTTTCTACCATGATTTCTACATCTCTGATCTTTTCAGTAAGACCGATAAAGAGTTTGAGATGATCATTCAAGATTTTAGCTGACAAACTGATAGCCTCATCCGGAACAATGGAACCATCTGTCCAAACTTCCAGGTTCAGTTTATCATAGTCTGTAATTTGCCCTACACGCGTATCTGTTACTGTATAATTCACTTTGCGCACAGGTGAAAAGATGGAATCTACCGGGATGATACCAATAATATGGTCTTCCTTTTTATTCTTTTCTGCTGGGCGATATCCCCGTCCTCGTTCAACGTTAATCTCCATAACAAGATGCGCATCGTTCTCCAATGTAGCCAGATGCAAGTCCGGATTGAGTACTTCTACTTGGCTGTTGCTGATAATATCTGATGCTAATACTTCTCCTGGACCTTGAGCATCTACACGTACTACTAAAGGTTCATCTGTATAAATTTTTAATGCTAATAATTTCAGATTCAGGATAATGTCTGTAACATCTTCTACAACACCTGGTATAGTAGAAAATTCATGTAATACCCCTTCAATTTTTACTGAAGTAACAGCCGCACCTGGGAGTGAAGATAATAAAACGCGGCGCAACGAGTTGCCTAACGTTATTCCATAACCCCTTTCGAGAGGTTCTACTACAAACTTTGCATAGTTCTTATCCTCATTTACCTCCACACACTCGATCTTGGGTTTTTCAATCTCTATCATAGGCTAACCCTCCTACTGGATCATAACATTTTCCCAGTTTTTTAAACATTATTATCTGGAGTACAACTCAACAATGTTCTGCTCTTCCACAGGCACATCAATTTGATCTCTTGTGGGGAATGCAAGAACCTTTCCAACCAATTGTTCGCGATCGAGCTCCAGCCAAGCAGGTGGGTTTTTATGAGCAATTACTTCCCTAATTTCTTTAAATTTAGGTGATTTTAAGCTGCTTTCTTTGATAGTAATTACATCCCCTACTTTTACAAGCATGGAAGGAATGCTAGCTTTATGTCCATTCAGTACAAAGTGATTATGCTTAACTAACTGCCTTGCTTCTGCACGAGAACTAGCAAATCCCAATCGATAAACAACATTATCTAAACGTCTTTCTAACAGGCGCAAGAAATTCTCACCTGTAACCCCTGGTTGATTTTCTGCCTTTTTAAAGTATTTCCTAAATTGTCTTTCTAAAATACCATAAATACGGCGTGCTTTCTGTTTTTCTCTTAACTGTAATCCATATTCGGATACTTTTTTACGTCTTTGTCCATGTTGACCTGGAGCATACGCTCTTCTATCAATTGCACACTTTTCAGTATAACAACGATCACCTTTAAGGTACAACTTAGCACCTTCGCGACGGCATAATCTGCAAACAGGTCCTGTATATCTTGCCATTAACAATACACCTCCTTAAACTCTTCTGCGTTTGGGTGGGCGACAGCCATTATGAGGAATAGGAGTAACGTCTTTTATTACGCTTACCTCCAAACCAGTAGCTTGCAAAGAACGTATTGCTGCTTCACGACCTGATCCAGGTCCTTTTACATAACATTCTACTTCGCGCATACCATGTTCCATAGCCGCCTTTGCAGCTTGCTCTGCCGCCATTTGAGCTGCAAAGGGCGTACTTTTACGAGAACCTCTAAATCCGAGAGCACCGGCACTTGACCATGAAATAGCATTACCGGATCTATCTGTTATAGATACAATAGTATTATTAAAAGTTGATTGAATATGAGCAACACCTAGTTCTATATTTTTACGTTCACGACGTCTTACCCGCGTATTGGTTGCTTTTTTAGCCATACTTATTTATTCCCCCCTTTACTTTTTACGTTTTGCGCCCACAGTTCTACTAGGCCCTTTACGTGTACGGGCGTTTGTCTTGGTTTTTTGTCCACGAACAGGGAGGCCTCGACGATGTCTTAAACCGCGGTAACTTCCAATTTCCATCAAACGTTTTATATTTAAGGAAACTTCTCTTCTCAGGTCACCTTCTACTTTATAGTCTTTATCTATAACATCTCTTAGCTTCGATACTTCTTCTTCAGTTAGATCTCTAACTCGTGTATCAGGATTAATCCCCGTTTTTTCGAGAATCTGTTGAGATATTGAGCGTCCAACCCCAAATATATACGTCAGACCAATCTCAACTCTTTTCTCCCGAGGCAAGTCAACACCTGCTATCCTTGCCATTGGCACACCTCCTCATTCAAATACGTGTGTTTTATAGCTAATTTCATTTAAAATCCTTTAATTAACCCTGTCTTTGCTTATGTTTTGGGTTCTCACAAATCACCATTACTTTGCCTTTTCTTCTTATCACTTTGCATTTCTCACAAATAGGCTTAACTGATGGTCTGACTTTCATGTTTTTACCTCCTTAACACCAGGGATTTATTTATAACGATAGGTAATTCTACCCCGGGTCAAATCATAAGGTGACAGTTCAACGGTTACCCGATCCCCTGGCAAAATGCGGATAAAGTTCATTCTTATTTTACCTGAGACATGTGCTAAAACTTTATGGCCATTTGCTAATTCAACCCGAAACATTGCATTAGGGAGGGGTTCCAGTACAGTACCTTCTACTTCAATTACATCCTGTTTGGACATGGTACTTACCTCCTTATCCTCAACACCTTCATAAAAACTTCCAGTATTGTTTATCTATCAAGAGTCTGCCCAACTTCGTTGAGCATTACTAACAAGTTTATTTTCGATCAGTTAATATCCACGGCCCATCATCGGTAATAGCAATGCTGTGCTCAAAATGTGCTGATAATTTGTTATCCCGAGTCACAACTGTCCAGTTATTAGCTAAGGTATCAACTTCATACGTCCCCATATTCAACATAGGTTCGATAGCTATAGCCATACCTGCTTTTAACCTGGGACCGCGTCCTGGTCTGCCATAATTGGGTACCTGAGGATCCTCATGCATATTTCGGCCTATTCCATGGCCAACAAAATCTCGTACTACTGAAAATCCATTGCTTTCAGCATGTTCCTGAACCGCATGAGAAATATCTGATAAGCGATTATTTACTTGAGCTTGCTCTATTCCTTTATACAAAGACTCCTCAGTAACATCGAGTAGACGCTGTACTTCACTGTCAATCTCTCCTACCGGCAAAGTTACTGCAGAATCACCCACATACCCATTTAAGGTCGCACCTATATCAATACTAATAATATCACCGGATTTTACCTGCCTTAAACTTGGAATTCCATGAACTACTTCATCATTTACTGAAGCACATATGGATGCTGGAAAACCATTATATCCTTTAAAGGTTGGAGTAGCCTGACATTTGAGTATATAATCCTCTGCTATACTATCTAATTCTTTGGTTGTCATTCCGGGTTTCAAAGCTTTTTTTAGCTCTTTGTGGGTGTTAGCAACTACTTGACCAGCATCATACAAATATTGCAATTCCCGATCGGATTTAAGAATAATCATATTTGCTCCTTTCTAAGGAGCTGTAAGATATTTTTGGTAACTTCTTGTACCGCATTATTCCCATCTACATCAAGCAGAATATCTTTCTTTTGGTAATATGCAATAAGAGGTGCTGTCTGCTGACCATATACATCTAGCCTATTAGCAACGGTAGCTTCCGTATCGTCACTTCTCTGATACAGTTCTCCGCCGCAATTTTGACATCTGTCGCCCTTTTCGGAAGGATTATATTTAATGTGATATGTGGCCCCACAAGCTTTGCATACCCTGCGGCCTGTTAAACGTTCTAATAAATCTTCACGTTTAACAACTATATTTATAACGTAATCTAACTTTACTCCTAATTCCTTTAAAGTTTGTTCTAGGGCATCTGCTTGAGCTACTGTACGAGGAAATCCGTCGAGCAAAAAGCCTTGCTGGCAGTCGTCCTGCGCTAAACGTTCCTTCACAATACCAACTGTCACATGATCAGGAACTAATTGCCCTTTATCCATGTACTCTTTAGCTTCCATACCCAAAGGAGTTCCTTCTCGTAACGCTTTACGAAACATATCGCCCGTAGAAATATGAGGAATATTTAACTCACTGGTAAGGAGTTCTGCCTGAGTTCCTTTTCCCGCTCCCGGCGGTCCCATTAAAACGATTCTCATTATTGACATCTCCTTATTATTTTAGAAAACCTTGATAATGTCTCATTAAGAGATTTGATTCTAATTGTTTCATCGTATCAAGAGCTACACCAACAACAATAAGTAGACCAGTTCCTCCAAAATACAGCGGAAGCTTGGTAATCGACATTAAGATGCTGGGCAACACTGCAATTAGTGCTAAAAAGATTGCTCCTGCTAAAGTGATACGATTTGCTACTTTGGTAATATATTCAGCAGTGGGTCTGCCCGGTCTCAATCCAGGTATAAAGCCCCCGTATTTCTTCATGTTATCAGCTACATCACTAGGATTAAATGTAATCGCCGTATAGAAGTAGGTGAAGAACACAATCAGTAACGCGTAGAGCAAATTATACCATATGGAAGTGAAATTAAAAAAGTTACTGATCCAAACTGCAACAGAGTTATTAGGGAACCAGGAAGCTATTGTACCGGGGAACATCAAGATTGACATAGCAAAGATGATGGGAATAACCCCAGCCTGATTCACTTTAAGAGGAATATGGGTGCTTTGTCCACCATATATTTTACGTCCAATAACTCTTTTAGCATACTGTACCGGTATCCTGCGCTGACCTTCCTGTACAGCTACTATACTAGCTATAACAGCTAAAGCCACAACTGCAAAGATAAGTACAACAAAGATATTTGTTGTTCCAGCTACTAAATATTCATACACCGAGACAATTCCTGCCGGAAGACGAGACACTATTCCGGCAAAAATTATCAATGAAATACCGTTACCAATTCCTTTTTCGGTGATTAATTCACCCAGCCACATGAGGAAAGCAGTCCCTGCTGTTAAGGATACCGCAATCAAAAGAGTGGAAGCAAATCCTGGGTTGATTACAGCACTTCTTAAACCGAAAGAAATACCTACTGCCTGCACAAAACCCAAGATAACTGTACCATAACGTACATATTCCGACATCTTTTTGCGGCCCTCGGGCCCTTCTTTAGCCAGCCTCTCAAAATATGGTATAACCACCGTCAGAAGCTGCATAATGATTGAAGCATTAACATAAGGAGTTATACTCATAGCAAAAATAGAAAACTTTTTAAAGGCGCCACCAGAAATAATATCAAAGAAACCCAATAGTTGTCCTTTAGCGATCAAATCTGCAATAACCTGAGTATCAATGCCAGGAACGGGGATATGAACCCCGATTCTAAATACTACAAGCATTAAAAGGGTAAAGGTTATTTTTTTACGCAAATCCGCAAGTTTCCAGGCACTGTTTAACACCTCAATCAACTATATCACCTCTACTTGGCCGCCAGCAGCAATTATTTTCTCAGCAGCCGACTTAGAAAACCTTTGAGCCCTGACTGTTAATGCTTTGCTGATATCACCGTTTCCTAAAATCTTGATTCCATCACGCACATTTTTTACGAGTCCAGACTCTACTAGTACTTCAGGTGTCACAACAGTTCCTGCTTCAAAACGTTCTTCCAGCTGTTTTACGTTGATCTCCACGATTTCCTGTCTGAATATATTTGTAAAGCCACGTTTTGGCATACGACGTTGCAATGGTGTTTGCCCACCTTCAAAGTAAGGTCCTTTTCCGCCGCCGGAACGAGCTTTCTGTCCTTTATGCCCACGTCCAGCTGTTTTTCCTAGAGTCGATCCTACCCCTCTACCTTTTCTAACAGCCTTATCACGTGCTCCTTCTGCAGGCCTTAAGTTATGGAGTTTCATATTCTGCACCTCCTTTTTTACCACTAAGCCATTTCTTCAACAGACAATAAGTGTTTTATTTTTTCAATTTTACCACGTACACTTGGTGTATCCTCGTGAATAACACTACTATTTAATTTTTTTAGTCCTAAAGTTTTCACAGTAGCTCTTACAGAATCATTTGATCCGATAAAGCTCTTTTTAAGGGTTATTTTTAATTTAGCCATCTTGATCCTCCTACCTTAAGAGTTCTTCCACAGGTATCCCGCGCAGTTTAGCAACTTCCTCAGCCTGTTTCAAACTCTTGAGTCCCTCTATTGTAGCCCTTACCATATTGTTGGCATTATTAGAACCCAGGGATTTTGTTAAGATGTCTTTGATTCCTGCTAACTCTAAAACAGCACGTACTGGTCCACCTGCAATAACACCTGTACCTTCTGCACATGGTAACATTAACACTTTTCCAGCCCCAAATCTACCTGTTATTTCATGAGGGATAGTTGTGTTAACAATAGGTACAGAGATCATATTTTTCTTAGCATCTTCGATGCCTTTTCTAATGGCTTCCGGAACCTCGGTGGCTTTTCCTAATCCAGCTCCAACACGTCCGTTGTTATCACCAACTACAACTAATGCACTAAAGCTAAAACGTCTACCACCTTTTACTACTTTAGCAACACGATTTATATAAACCACTCTTTCGGTCAACTCGAGACTGTTTGCATCTGCCTTCGTCATTTTTTTCCCTCCTTTGGCCGGTATATTTATAATTTCAATCCAGCTTCACGGGCACCTTCGGCCACAGCCTTAATGCGACCGTGATAAAGGTAGCCTCCCCGGTCAAAAACTACTGTATCAATACCCTTTTCCAAAGCTTTTTTGGCTAGTAATTCTCCCACTTTTTTAGCGCCTTCAACATTGCAGCCGTTTTCTGCATTGCCCTTGAAGTCTGCATCCAGCGTTGAAGCTGAAACAAGTGTTGTATTATTTTTATCATCAATTACTTGGGCACGTATATGTTTTAATGACCTGAAAACTGCAAGCCTTGGTTTCTCGGCTGTTCCTTTAATATGCTTGCGAATTCTGAGGTGTTTTTTCTGGCGTATTTTTTTACGATTAATCCTTTTGAACATATGCTTCACTCCCTTCTCTTACGAGTTAAGCCGTTAGACTATTTCTTAGCCCCTGTTTTACCAACCTTACGGCGGACCACTTCATCTTCATACTTAATTCCTTTGCCTTTATATGGTTCTGGCTCACGAACTGCCCTAATATTTGCTGCTAACATACCAACTTTTTCTTTGTCAATACCTTTTACAACAACCTTATTAGGTGCTGGCACCTCAATACTCAAGTCCTTACCAGGGTCAATTTCTACTGGATGTGAATAACCAACTGTAAGCACTAATTTGTTACCTTGCTTAGCAGCACGGTACCCAACTCCCACTAGCTCCAGGGACTTTTCATATCCTTTAGTTACACCGTCAACCATATTAGCAAGCAGTGCTCTTGTTAAACCATGAAGTGCTCTATGTTCCTTTTCCTCGCTGGGACGAGTAACAACAAGATTCCCATCTTCAAGTTTAACAATCATATCTTTATGAACTTCCCTACTCAGCTCGCCTTTAGGTCCTTTGACATTTATGTTAAGACCATCAATCTTTACTTCAACTCCTGCTGGAATAGGAATAGGCATCTTACCAATTCTAGACATCATCACACCTCCCTGAGCAATTAAATACTTACAACTAACCGCATTCTATTATCTCATTAATTAATGATTTATTACCAAACGTAGCAAAGAACTTCTCCACCAAGCCCGGATTTTCTAGCTTTTTTATCACTCATTACACCATTAGAAGTTGATATAACAGCGATTCCTAAGCCTCCCAGTACCCGTGGAACTTCGTCCTTTTTAACATAAACTCGCAGTCCAGGCTTACTGATTCGCTTAATCCCAGTAATGACTTTTTGTTTATCAGAGCCGTACTTCAAGTATAGTCTCAATATACCTTGCTTGCCATCTTCTACATATTCAAAATCCTTAATGAAACCTTCTTCCTTAAGAATTTCCGCTAATCTTTTCTTAATATTAGATGAAGGTATTTCAACTTTTTCGTGATTTACAGAGTTAGCATTTCTAACTCTTGTCAGAAAATCCGCAATAGGATCTGTCATAACCATATTAAAAGGACCCCCTTTCTCTCTTCATTCTTACCAACTGGCCTTAGTAACACCGGGAATCTGCCCTTCATAAGCCAGTTCACGGAAACAGATACGGCACATGCCAAATTTACGCATGTACGCATGGGGACGACCACATATTTTGCATCTATTATAAGTTCTAACTTTATACTTTGCGTTTCTTTGCTGTCTCAGGACTTGTGATTTTTTAGCCACTTAATTCCCTCCTTTTTAAAAGCGCTGTTTCTACAAGACTTATCTTTCAGCAAAGGGCATACCCATTAATGATAGAAGCTCTTTAGCCTCTTCGTCCGTCTTGGCTGATGTTACAAATATGATATCCATCCCTCGCACTTTATCAACTTTATCATATTCTATTTCGGGAAATATCAGCTGTTCTCTTAGTCCCAGTGAATAATTTCCTCTACCATCAAAAGCTTTAGGAGATACTCCTCTAAAATCTCTAACCCTCGGCAAAGCAACATTAAACAATTTATCAACAAACTCATGCATCTTTTCGCTTCTTAATGTAACCTTAATTCCAAGGGGGACACCCTCACGGATTTTGAAGGCAGCTATTGATTTTTTAGCTCTTGTTATTACTGGTTTCTGTCCTGTTATAATTTTCAAGTCTTCTATAGCACCATCTAGAGCCTTAGGATTTTGTACTGCTTCACCTAATCCGATGTTGATAACTACTTTCTCTAGTTTAGGTATTTCCATAACATTTTTATAGCTAAACTTCTGCATCATAGCAGGCATAACTTCATTTTTATGTTTTTCCTTCAATCGCGCCATATCCTATACCTCCCTTCCGGTCGCTTACTTATCAAACTCTTCGCCGCACTTATTACATGTTCTTACTTTTTTACCGTCGCTTAATATCTTTTTGCTAATGCGTACCGGTCCTTTACATTTGGAACAATATATCATTACATTGGAACTATCCACAGCAGCTTCCTTCTCTACGATTCCACCTTGAGGCTTAGCCTGAGTAGGTCTTGTGTGTCTCTTTACTAAATTAGCTCCTTCTACAATGACACGTCCCTTAGCCGGATCAACGCTTAATATTTTACCTTTTTTGCCTGCGTCTTTTCCAGATATAATCTGCACCATATCACCTTTTTTGACATGGACTTTTTTCTTTATCACTTCGGATTTCATAAGTTCACCTCCATCGGTAGGTTAACGCAACTATTCTTAAAGAACTTCCGGTGCCAATGATAATATTTTTGTAAATTCTTTTTCGCGCAATTCCCTAGCCACAGGTCCAAATATACGAGTTCCTCTTGGGCTTTGGTCATCTTTAATTATTACCGCAGCATTTTCATCGAACCGGATATAAGAACCATCTTTTCTTCTCACGGCATCTTTCGTACGCACTACAACAGCTTTTACCACATCACCTTTTTTAACAACGCCGCCTGGTGTTGCTTCTTTAACAGTAGCAACTATTATATCACCAATAGATGCATAACGCCTATAAGAACCACCCAATGGCCGAATGCATAATATTTTCTTTGCACCAGTATTATCAGCTACTCTAAGTGCTGTTTCTTGTTGAATCATACTATGAACCTCCTTTCAGGAAACAATTCCCGTCTGTTCAATACCTGGGCACTAATCCATACTATTTTTTTCATTCCGTTTATACTATGGGAGCTTTTTCAACAACTTCAACAACTCTCCAGCGCTTATCTTTGCTAATAGGGCGAGTTTCCATGATCTTTACTCTATCGCCAGCTTTGCAAATCTTTTCTTCATCATGAGCCTTGTACTTTTTATTCTTCTTCATTACTTTATTGTATACGGGGTGCATAGCATAATCATCAACTGCAACAACAATGGTTTTCTCCATCTTATCGCTCACTACCACGCCCGTCCGAGTTTTCCGCATGCTTCTTTCCAATTCAATACCTCCTTTTTCGACCGGAACTTAAAGCTTAACCCCTAATTTCCTTTAATTCCCGTTCTCTTAGTATTGTCTGAGTACGAGCAATGGTTTTACGTACTTCCCTGATACGTACAGGATTTTCTAATTGACCGGTAGCAAGCTGGAAGCGCAAATTAAAAAGTTCTTCTTTAAGTTCTATAATCTTATTGTTTAACTCATCTTGTGTGAGATCACGCAATTCCTTAGCTTTCACTTGCTTCACCACCCATTTCTTCACGTTTTACAAATTTTGTTTTGATGGGTAGTTTATGAGAGGCCAAACGCAAGGCTTCACGGGCTATTTCTTCACTTATACCAGCTATTTCAAACATAACCCGGCCAGGTTTTACTACTGCCACCCAATGTTCCGGAGTACCCTTACCACTACCCATACGAGTTTCTGCCGGTTTAGCCGTAATAGGCTTATCGGGGAATATTTTGATCCACACCTGCCCACCACGCTTAATGTAACGGGTCATAGCTATACGTGCAGCTTCTATCTGGCGATTTGTAATCCAAGCACTTTCTAGTGCTTGTAATCCATATTCTCCATAAGAAACCTGTGTTCCACGAGTAGCCTTGCCCTTCATCCCGCCCTTACGATGGGGGCGACGCCATTTAACTCTCTTAGGAACGAGCATTGCTGTTTTCCTCCTTCCTGTTTTTAATCTCAGGAAGTATTTCTCCTTTATATATCCACACTTTCACGCCGATCTTACCATATGTTGTGTTTGCTTCAGCAAAGCCATAATCGATGTCGGCTCTTAGAGTATGAAGAGGTACTTTCCCTTCACTGTACCACTCTGACCGAGCTATTTCTGCACCGGCCAGACGTCCGGCACAAGAGACTTTGATACCTTCAGCGCCTAAACGCATGGTACGAGAAACCGCTTGCTTCATAGCTCTCCGGAAAGCTACCCTTCTTTCAAGTTGTAAAGCTATTCCTTCTGCCACAAGTTGGGCTTCCATTTCTGGTTTCTTTATCTCAACGATATTTACATTGATTCTTTTACCAGTCAATTTTTCCAGGTCTTTACGCAGACTTTCTACCTCCGAACCACCTCTGCCGATAACAATTCCTGGTTTTGCTGTATGAATGGAAATTTTTACTCTATTGGCGGCACGTTCGATTTTAACATCAGAAATACCTGCCTGATATAATCTTTTCTTTAAATATTTACGAATTTTTATATCTTCGTGCAGGAGTTCAGTATAGTTTTTATCGGCGTACCAGTTGCTCTCCCAGTCACGAATGATTCCGACTCTTAATCCCTTTGGATGTACCTTCTGCCCCACTAACTATCCCTCCTTCTTTTCACTAACAACTACTGTGATATGACTGGTACGTCTTTTTATAATGTCAGCTCTTCCCATAGCTCTGGGCTTCATTCTTTTCAGAGATGGCCCAACATCTACATATGCTTCCTTAACAAAAAGTGTATCGGCATCCATCTCGTAATTGTGTTCAGCATTAGCAACAGCAGATTTCAGCACTTTATTAATAGGTTCTGTTGCTTTATGTGGCGTAAACTTAAGGATAGCATAAGCATCCTTAATATTTTTTCCCCGGATGAGGTCAATCACCTGGCGGGCTTTCCGGGGAGATATTCTTATATATTTTGCAACTGCTTTAGCTTGCATGTAATGTACCTCCTCTCCCGGAATTATTTCAAAGCGGTAGAACGTTCAGTATGAGAACCGTGCCCTCTAAAACTCCTTGTGGCTGCAAATTCTCCTAATTTATGGCCAACCATATCTTCTGTTATATATACAGGGACATGTTTTCTGCCATCATATACAGCCACCGTATGTCCTACCATTTGCGGGAATATTGTTGAACGACGTGACCATGTTTTTATCACGCGTTTTTCATTAGCTTCATTCATCTTCTCGATTTTCTTAAGTAGGCTCTCTTCTATATATGGACCCTTTTTTAATGACCTGCCCATTCATGTGCCTCCTTTCCAAACTATTATACGAATCTATTTCTTACGAGGCGTTACAATGAACTTATCTGTAGAATTTGTTCTCTTCCGAGTCTTGCCACCTATAGCAGGTTTGCCCCAAGGAGTCATTGGCGTCTTTCTTCCTACTGGAGAACGACCTTCACCACCACCATGTGGATGGTCTACAGGGTTCATTACAACACCACGGTTAGCGGGCCTTATACCCATCCAACGCGAACGACCTGCTTTTCCTATGGTGATATTTTCATGGTCATGATTACCTACCTGACCTACTGTAGCCTTACAATTCACATGCACCATTCTCACTTCACCGGACGGCATGCGTATTGATGCATAATTATTCTCTTTAGCCATAAGTTGAGCAGATGTTCCAGCTGATCTTACTAATTGTGCTCCTTTTAATGGTTTGAGCTCAATGTTATGAATTATAGTACCTACAGGAATATTAATTAATGGCAACGCATTACCAACTTTAATATCAGCTGCTGGTCCTGATTCTACAGTAGCTCCAACTTTCAGTCCATTAGGGGCTAATATATATCTTTTTTCGCCATCAGCATAATGCAGTAATGCAATATTAGCTGACCGGTTTGGATCATATTCTATAGTAGCAACTTTTGCTGGGATTCCATCTTTATTACGTTTGAAATCAATTTTTCTATATAAACGTTTATGACCGCCTCCACGATGTCTGACAGTCATTCTGCCTTTATTATTTCTTCCTGCCTTTTGTTTTAACGGTGTTAGCAAAGATTTTTCCGGTTTATTAGTAGTAATCTCTTCGAAAGTAGAAACCGTCATTTCACGTTTTGCAGGAGAAGTAGGCTTAAAACTTTTAACTGGCATGCTATTTCCCTCCCTTGCTCATTTATGTCACTATTCTTCAAATATCGGCAGTCTCTGACCGGATTTTACAGTAACTATGGCTTTTTTCCATCCTGGTGTCATGCCCATAGTTCTACCCATACGTTTCATTTTACCAACAACATTCATAGTTTTTACTTCAACTACATCGACTTTAAAAATAGCTTCAACAGCATGTTTGATTTCTAGTTTATTAGCCTTTTTATCGACTTTAAAAGTATACTTGTTTTCTTCCATTAAACCAGTAGTTTTTTCAGTAACAATCGGTTTTATAAGAATCTCATGAGGGTTGCGCATTATGCCAGCACCTCCTCAACTTTAGCGATAGCCTCTTTAGTAATAACAAGCTTAGCATGATTAATTAAGTCATAAACATTTATTCCCTCAGCGCTCACTGGCTTTACTCCAGGAATATTTCTGGCTGATTCTACCACAAAACCATCTTTGCCAGCTGTCACAATTAGAGCTTTACTATCTATATTTAAATTATTCAGCACCTTAACCATTTCTTTTGTTTTAGGAGTTTCAAATCCCAGCTGCTCTAAAACAAACAATTCCCCTTCATTAACTTTAGCAGATAGAAGGGATTTTAAGGCTAAGCGCCTTTTTTTACGAGGAATTTTATAGGAATAATCTCTGTTCTTAGGGGCAAATACCACTCCCCCTTTACGCCAGAGAGGTGATCTGATTGTGCCAACACGAGCTCTACCAGTTCCCTTTTGTCTCCAGGGTTTTCTACCACCACCGCGCACTTCTGCTCTGGTTTTAGCTGATTGAGTACCGCGTCGTAAACTTGCAAGCTGCATTACAACAGCTTCATGAACAACCGCTTCATTAGGTTCTATTCCAAAAACATTCTCGTTTAATTCAAGCTCACCTACTTGTGAACCTTCCATATTATATACAGCAACTTTAGGCATAACTATATTCCTCCTTTCCCATCAAGTTAGGCTTTAACGGAACTTTTGATGGTTACTAGGCTCTTTCTAGGCCCAGGAATAGCTCCTCTGATCAAGAGTAAATTACGTTCCGGATCAACCTTAACAATCATTAATTTTTGTACTGTTACCTGGTCTCCACCTAACCTTCCAGGCATTTTGCGTCCTAAGAAAACACGAGCCGGTCCCTTGGCTCCTAAAGAACCAGGACGACGATGATATTTAGAACCGTGTTTCATTGGTCCACGGTGCATGCCGTGACGTTTAATTCCTCCGGCAAATCCTTTACCTTTACTAGTGCCCGTAACGTCTACCCATTCACCTTCTGCAAAGATGTCAGCCTTAATTTCTTGACCTGCTTGATAGGCTTCTGTATCATCAACTCTAAACTCTTTTAGATAGCGTTGTGCTTTTACTTGATTTTTTACAAAATGTCCTTTTTCAGGTTTATTAAGACTCTGTTCTTTTACTTCACCAAATCCGACTTGAATAGCTTTATAACCATCGTTTTCCAGGGTCTTCTTTTGTGTAACTACACATGGCCCAGCTTGAACAACAGTCACAGGAACCGCTTTGCCTTCTTCATCAAAAACTTGCGTCATTCCAACTTTAGTTCCCAATATAGCTTTCGTCACAATGCCACCTCCTAAAAAGAAACTTTGGCAGTATTTTTCGTATTAAATACTAAAACCTTAAAGTTTTATTTCAATATCAACACCTGCTGGTAAATCCAGACCCATAAGGGCATCAACCGTCTTAGGTGTTGGATCTAAAATGTCGATTAAGCGCTTATGTGTCCTCATTTCAAATTGTTCGCGTGAATCCTTATTAACATGAGGACTCCTCAAAATTGTGTAAATGTTACGTTCCGTTGGCAAAGGTATAGGTCCAGCAACAGAAGCTCCGGTACGCTTTGCAGTATCAACAATTTTTTCAGCAGATTGGTCAAGGATTTTATGATCAAACGCCTTTAACCTAATTCTGATTTTCTGTTGTTTTGCCACAGATATTCCCTCCTTTTCGCCCGATTTATTATTTTTCGGACATTCTCAGCAGAAATTCCCCAAATCCCCTGCAACACTCTCCTTTTTCCATAAAGAAAACTTGGCTGGTGCCAAGCCTTTCGCCCTAAATCATTAAGCTATAGCATAAAAATTACAACAGCTCAATTCCAGGACAACGCCTTCGGGCGTGTCGCAGCAGTTTCAGCAACCTCCTGCCTCATCGCATGCCAATAACAATTTTTAATTATATTAGAAATTTCCTTTTCTCGCAAGTCCTAAAATGTAATATTTTTAAAAAAGGGAGAAGAAAAGTCTTGTCTCCTTCTCCCCTAATAATTTTTAATTGTAAATTAAGCTTTAATGCTTGAAACAACACCGGCACCAACAGTACGGCCACCTTCACGAATAGCGAAGCGTAGTCCTTCTTCGATAGCGATAGGTGTGATTAGTTCTATGCTCATTTTGATGTTGTCACCAGGCATACACATTTCTACACCTTCCGGTAATGTTACTACGCCTGTAACATCTGTTGTACGGAAATAAAATTGTGGTCTG
>JAHDSB010000009.1 GCA_018433015.1 Clostridia bacterium
ATTATTAACAAATTGTTTTGCAATCTTTTCTGTATTTCTTCCTTCGATTAAATAATCCATTTCACTCCGAAGTGCTCTGGCAAATTCATCAAATAAATCTTGGAGTTGATATTTTTGCTCCAGTTTAAGGCGATGTTCTGCTAAAACGATTAAATCTAAAATTATTTCTAAATCTGTTTCCACCACTTCTGCTATATTGGGGCGTTGTACTTTTACTACAACACTTTCACCAGATTGCAATATTGCCTTATGTACCTGACCAATGGAAGCAGCTGCTAGTGGTTCCTTGACAAACTCTGCAAAAATTTCATCATATGGTCCCCCTAGCTCAGCTTCAATAATCTCCAGCACCTCAGTTTCTGAAAAAGGTTTTACTTGATCTTGTAGTTTTTCTAATTCTCTAATAACCGATTCAGGTATAATATCTGCTCTAGTACTGGCTAACTGGCCCAACTTCACAAAGGTAGGCCCCAGCTCTTCAAGTGCTTGTCTGATACGCTGTCCCATAGATAAAGTGTCAGTCCCTTTTTTAGGAATGAATACTCTCTTGGGTACTGATAAAAGCTGTAATAACCCCATCTCTTCAACTACAAAACCAAAACCATATTTGACTAAGATAGTAGCTATTTCACGATATCGACTGATATGACGTATCCTCTTTCCCAGCATAGCAACTACTCCTCAAGAAATATTATCTAATCTTCTCCTTCTTCATTTACCTTTTCTTCTTGTAATTTCTGTTCTAAGAGAATTATGCGCTGCTCTAATCGTGCTAAATCTTCTTGTAAAGGCACATTAAACTCTTTTAACAATTGTTTAAACTGCTCTTTAATTTTATTATTAAGTACATTTTTTTCTTGTTCAGCTTTTTCAAATAATTCCTTAACTAAAGTCCTTGAATCCTCAACGGAAATTTCACCTTTTCTAACATATTCCTCTACAGTCTTTTCAATTTGCTCCTTACTAACAACAGCTAAACCTACTCCTAAGGCTAATCCCTTTCTCAATAAATCTTTCATAAAGTTCCCTCCTCAGGTAAATAATCTCTTATATTTATAGTATATATACTAATTCTGATAGTATCCACATATTATAAAACCGGGCAGCTTACTACCCGATTTTCCTCATACAAATTTATTTTTCATTTTCATCTGGAATTACTAATTTTTTTTCTTTAAGAGCATCAATTATTTCTCCGAAAGTACCCTCTAAATGCTTTTCTAAAGCTAAACGGGCTTTTTGTGGATCTTTGAGCTTTAAAGCTTCTACTATCTTTTGATGTTCTTTAATTATTTCACTCATGCGGTTCGAGCGAAATATAGCATATGCACCAACATAAGTGATCTTATCGCGCAAATCTTTGATGGCATTAAACATCCGAGTATTTTCCGCCGCTTCAGCAATTATTTCATGGAATTGTTTATCGCCTGCTAAAAATTCCGTCTTATCTTCTTGGAGAACACTTTCTTTTTGCATTTCTATAATTTGATCCAATTTTTGATAGAGTTCACTTCCTATCTTTTCCGCAGCCATTTCACAAGCTCTCACTTCCAGAGCACGCCTCATTTCAAATATTTCCCATAGGTCCTTTCTTGATAAGGACACAACTTCTATTCCTCTACCCCTATGGATAACTAAAATGCCTTCGCTTTGCAGTTCAAGTATAGCTTCCCGGACTGGCGTTCTGCTTATTCCCAATTCATTACTTAACTTGTCTTGAGAATAAAATTTACCTGGGGTCAGTTCCCCATTACTAATAGCATCTTTAATCAGCTTATAGGCTTGATCTTTTAAAAGACTTCTAGCAATGTTAATTTTATTTTGAAATAATCTTTTCTCTTCCATAAACACCCTCCACTATGATGTCTATAATGTATTTTCGAAAAATTCTAACAGATATGTTACATATCCCTTTTTCTTCAAGTTTACGATATATTTAATAAAATCTCAAGTCTAATTGTTAAGCATTTAACAAAGAGAACTTTCTATATTAAAAAGAAGCTGTCTCCACTTAACTAGCGGGACAGCCTCTTATGTCCTAATTCTTTCAATAAAATAAATATAACCTCTAAATTATAATACTTTTTTTACATAGTTTTTATATAAACAACCTGTGTTTAATTAATTTTTATCTACAATTTTATTATAGATAAATGGTTTTCTATCTTTTAAATAAGGAATTTCAGATCTGAATTTATTAACATCATCTAAGTCTATAGTTATAACCGTTACACTTTCTTCATCTTTAGGAAGTTCTGCTATAACAGTCCCCCGGGGATTACAGATTTTACTTTTCCCGAAAAGGTGTAAATCTTCTTCCTGGCCTACTCTATTAACACCAACTGTAAATAATACATTTTCGAGAGCTCTTTGCGCATTATTTAAGTCCCACATATCTTCATCTTGTATTCTCCAGGCTGAAGGATTAAATACAATTTCTGCTCCATTTAAACATAGGCTTCTACAAGATTCAGGGAAACCCGAGTCATAGCAAATCATTATGCCGATTTTTCCATACTTGGTATCAAATACTGGATATTCATTTCCTTCTCTAAAATAAAACCTTTCCAGAGCCCATAAATGAGTTTTGGCAAAACTTCCCACTACGTCACCATTATCATCAAATAATACAGCAGAATTGTATAATGTGCCTGCTAATTCTCTCTTTTCACCAAATCCGCCTATTACATATACTTTATTATCTTTAGCTGCCTGGGAAAGTTCTTTTTTAATATAATCATAATATTCCAGACCTAATTCAACAATCTTATTCTCTAATATCTCTAGATTATAACCAGTGACAAATAGTTCTGGTAAGCAGACTATCTGGGCTCCTTTTTCAGCTGCTTCCTTTATGAATTTCACTGCTTTATTAACGTTTGCCTCCACATCTCCTAATTTAGCATCCATTTGGACAATACCGATATTTACGTTTCTACTCATTATTTACACCTACTTTGTTAAAGTTTTTTTCATATTTACATCAAAGATCTTTACAAGCACATAGTATAATAAACCTGCGCTTAATATTCCATTAATTGGTGGAAGTCCTATATGAGCTTTTGTTGTAGCATAGGATACTAAAAATCCTGCTACCCAAGCAATAATAGCTAACCAATTGATATTCTCTCTGATTACTAATTTCTTTTTCTGAATAATATAGTACTCACACCACATAATTCCACCGATAGCCGGTACTGTCATGCTTAGAAATGAAAGAAATCCTTGAAACTTAAAGATTATACCGGAAGCAGCTATAATGGTTCCTACTCCGCCGGCTATAAGAGTCAATGTCTTTCTTTTAAGATTAGGAAAAACATTCTTTAAGGCCAGTCCTCCCGAATATGCATTAGCAATATTAGTAGACCATGACGCAAGCAAGAGTATTAAGAATGCTATCCAGCCAAAACCTAAGTTAGCCAGTACCTGTGTTATATCCCAGGTAGGTGCTTCCATTGCTATGACGCCGGCTGCTACTTGTTGAAAAACTGAGATAAGGGCAAAACCTACAAAGCCAATTATAAAAATATCTTTGATACCTCTTGAATATCTTAACTGATCAGGTGAAATTATTGCTCCAACAATTATTAGTCCCACTACCATATTTACTCCTTCTAACAAACCGATAGGGGCACTAGGTGTATAGTTAATTATGGCATCTGCACCATATGTATTTAAAGCTTTATATAAACCCCAAATCATTAAGATTATTAAGGGAGGTATAGCAATATAATTGAATTTTGCCATAGTCTTAAAACCATAAACGGCAAATACCATCATAAGTAAACCTAAGACAATTATTGCCAGGGTCAGATTAATTGAGGGAAATATCTTTTGCACCGATAACCCTGCAACTCCTGCTTGAACTCCAAACCAACCAAAGCTGGTTATTCCCAGG
>JAHDSB010000033.1 GCA_018433015.1 Clostridia bacterium
GTGTGATAATATTATTTCTTGTTTTTGCACTAAATTAATCATCCCCTGGTCCCCCTATGAAATGTCATAGGGTTATTTTATATTTCTCCTAGGGGAATTTTCAAGTATTCTACTGGGGTAATTTTAGATTATCATAAACAGCACTCGAAATCGTGTAAACCGCAAGGTTTCGTGGGTTCGAATCCCACTCTCTCCGCCATTCTAAAATAATGGGTTTCACCAGTTTGAGGTGAAGCTTTTTTTGTGTTTTAAAAGCTATTTTTCTAACCTTTTTCTAACTTACATTAACTACTGTTACATGGTGATGTAACGGCTAGATAGTGCTATGGTGGGAATATTTACTGGTTTATCTCAGTGGATTTATATATTGACAATAATAAAAATGAAATATATTATATATGATTAATATATAATATATTTTAAGGAGATATACATGAATATTTTTGATTTTAAGAAAAATATGTGGATTTATACAAGAAAAATCAATGAAAATACAAACAAAGCTTTCTACCCTATATGTGAACAATATGGATTAACAATGTTGCAAGTAAGGATACTTATGGAATTATATCAGTATGGGTTTCATACCATTGGGAGTTTAGCAAACAGTATAGATGTGGCTGGGGCTAATATATCTGCAATGTGTAAGAAACTTGAAAGAAGCGGTTTCTTAGAGCGTACAAGAGATAAAAAGGATGAGAGAGTAGTAATGGTAATTCTCACAGAAAAGGGAAATGAGATCGTAGTAGAGATAATTAGAGCAATAGATGTGAAAATTTCACAACATATTAATGGTGAAACAGAAGAAACTCTGGAAGCCATAATTTTGGGACTTGAAAAATTAAATGATCTTTTACTAAGGATTAGTTCAGATGAGAACTAATATATTTTGTTATTTTGGAGAGGAGCAGTTTAAATGAAAGTACAAAAAGATCCCAAGAAACCCATTATATATTATTCTGTAATTGTAATGAGCATTGTGATGATTCTCAATGCTTTTATTTTCCCCATGATTTTAAGACAAAAAATCACTCAGGTTGATTATGGAACGTTTTTAAAACAAATTGATGAGGGAAAGGTTAAGACTGTAGAGATTCAAGATAATCAAATAGGCTTTGTTACCAGTGATAAAGGAAATGAAAATCTTTATGTAACTGGTCGTATGGATGATCCTGAGTTGGTTAATCGGCTATATAATGCAAATGTTAAATTTAACAAGGTTATTCCAAGAGAAAGCTCTCCATTTTTAAAATTTTTCTTATCTTGGATTTTTCCAATTATCATATTTATTGGAATAGGGCAGCTGTTTGCAAAAAAAATGCAAAGTAAAATGGGAGGTTTAGGGAATGCTATGACCTTTGGTAAAAGTAACGCCAAAGTATATGTTGAGGCCCAAACTGGTAAATCATTTGCAGATGTAGCAGGTCAGGATGAAGCAAAAGAAGCACTACAAGAAATAGTGGATTTCCTGTATGATCCCCATAAATACAAAGAAATCGGTGCTAATGTTCCCAAGGGAGCCTTGTTAGTAGGGCCTCCAGGGACAGGTAAAACACTTCTTGCTAAAGCAGTTGCAGGAGAATCCAAAGTACCTTTCTTTTCAATTTCAGGATCTGAATTTGTAGAGATGTTTGTTGGAATGGGAGCGGCAAGAGTTAGAGACTTATTTAAACAGGCTCAAGCAAAAGCTCCATGTATTGTATTTATAGATGAAATAGATACTATCGGTAAAAGCCGCAATTCAGGAGGGCTAGGTGGTAATGATGAAAGGGAACAAACATTAAATCAACTTTTAACAGAAATGGACGGTTTCGATGCAGATAAAGGAGTAGTAATCTTAGCAGCAACCAATAGACCAGAAACTCTTGATAAAGCGCTTCTTAGACCTGGAAGATTCGATAGACGAATCCCAGTAGAATTGCCTGATCTATTAGGGCGTGAAGCGATTTTAAAGGTACATGCTAAAAAAGTTAAGCTAGGTGGAAAGATAGATTTTAATGCAATTGCCAGAGCTACATCGGGAGCATCAGGGGCAGATTTGGCCAACATCATTAATGAATCAGCTCTTCGTGCAGTAAAACTTGGTCGTAAGCAGGTTATTCAAAGTGACTTAGAAGAGTCCGTAGAGGTTGTGATAGCTGGTTATCAAAGAAAAAATGCTGTGATATCTGAGAAAGATAAATTGACTATAACTTATCACGAAGTGGGTCACGCTTTGGTTGCCGCAAAACAGAGTCATTCAGCACCTGTGCATAAAATAACAATAATACCTAGAACATCTGGGGCTTTAGGTTATACAATGCAGGTAGAACAGGGTGAAAAGGTGCTTATGACTAAGGAACAAGTTCTAGATAAAATCACAACATATATGGGAGGACGAGCTGCAGAGGAGTTTATATTTAATACTGTCACTTCTGGCGCATCCAATGATATTGAACAGGCAACAAAAATGGCTAGAGCCATGGTTACGAGGTTTGGTATGAGTGAAAAATTTGATATGATGGCTTTAGAAACTGTAAACAATCAATATTTAGGAGGAGATAATTCACTATTGGTATCTACTGAAACTGCTTCTAAAATTGATGAAGAGGTTCTTAAAATTATCAAAGCTGCCCATCACAAAGCAACCCAGATTTTAGAGGAGAATAAAGAAAAACTACATGAATTAGCAAAGTATCTTTATGAAAAAGAAACTATATCAGGTGAAGAGTTTATGGCAATTTTATCAAATAATATTTGCTAAATATAAAAAAGAAAAGAGTTATTGTAGTATACGAGAATATAATAATAAAACAAAAATAAAGCAATAGAACTATATAAATATCAGATTCCAGAGTTAGAGTACCATAATCAGTTCTTAACATGCTATTGGTGAAGAAATAATTATCATCCTAAAAGAGGTTTTGTAAATTCTTATAACTGGAGGTATAACTGTGAAGGACAATGTTTTTGAATTTAAGATTTCAACAACAAAGTCTCAACAATTTGTAGACATCACGTATTGTATTAATCAAGCTCTAGAAAAAACGCATATTAAAGATGGCATTGTGGTTATTTATTGTCCTCATACCACAGCGGGTATCACAATTAATGAAAATGCTGATCCCGATGTAGTAAGAGACATCATATCAGCCCTTAATAAGGTATTTCCTGTAGAGGGGGATTATAGACATATGGAAGGAAACTCTCATGCCCATCTGAAATCATCTTATATGGGTGCTGAGAAGATAGTTATAATAAACGAAGGTAAACCTCTTTTAGGAACATGGCAAAGCCTTTATTTTTGTGAATTTGATGGACCTAGAATCAGAAAAGTATTTGTTAAAGTTATAGAAGGCTAGGTATATAGAGAGAGATTCAAAGGTATAAATATTAGCTAAAATAAATAGTAAAGGAAAGTATGATGAAGATAGATAGGTTATTTTCCATTGTCATAATACTATTACAAAAAAATAAGGTAACAGCCCAAGAGCTGGCGGAAAGATTTGAAGTATCTACTAGAACAATATATCGAGATATTAATGTGTTATCTGCGGCAGGAATCCCTATTTATGCTAATAAAGGTAAGGGAGGAGGTATAGCTTTATTAGAAGATTATACAATAAGCAAAACAATGATTTCTGAGAAAGATAGTGAGGGGTTATTACTAGCGTTGAAAACTATGCAAGCAATTAATTATCCAAATATTGAAACAATATTTAATAAACTATCTTCGTTATTCAAGAGTGTCAGTATAGATGATTGGATTGAAGTAGATTATTCAGAGTGGGATACAAGTACAGATAACATTAAAAAATTTAATACTATAAAAGGTGCAATAATAAATAGTAAATGTATAAAGTTCAAATATTTTAATTCTTATGGTAAAAAAACTGAACGAAAAGTTAATCCTCTTAAACTTATATATAAAGGTCAAGCATGGTATCTATGGGCTTTTTGCAGGTTTAGAAATGACTTTAGGTTATTTAAAATAAATAGATTAAGGGATTTAAATGTTTTAGAAGAAGTTTTTAATAGAAGGGAACTAGCTAAATTAAAAACATATAAATATGAAATAAGGGATAGTATGATAAGTAAAACTGTAGATTTAAAATTGGAATTTAAATCTACAGTTTTGTACCGCCTTTATGATTATTTTGATGAGAAAGATCTAATTAGAAATAGTGAGGACTCATATCAACTTAACATAACTTTTCCGGAGGGAGAATGGATCTATTCTTTTTTACAATCTTTCGGAGAAAATGTTAAGGTCATTTATCCACAAAATGTAAAGGATGAATTAATAAAGAGATTAGAAGCAAATCTTAAAAATTATAAAAGTTAATCTAGATATGACATACTGATGTCATATTTAATTTGATATTGTTATATTATCAAATTAAAGGGAGTGTTTATATGGATAATATTAAATATTGTCAAAGTTGTGCAATGCCCTTACAAGGTGAAGAATTGTATGGAACTAATGAAGATGGAAGTAAAAACCAGGATTACTGTTTGTATTGTTATGAAAAAGGGGTTTTTAAAGGGAATATGACAATGGGGGAAATGATTGAATTTTGTATTCCTCATATGGTTAAAGCTAATCCAAATATAAGTGAACAAGAAGCAAGAGAATGTATGTATAGATTCTTTCCAAAATTAAAAAGGTGGCGATAGTAGTACAATAAATTATAAAAATACTCATTCTGAGGCTTCACCGATTAAGGTGAGGCTTTTTTGTGTTTTTTGGTGTTATTTTCCCTAGATGGTATAATACCAAAGGAAGAAATGTTCTTAAAGGTTAAAAAATTGGAACGGAGTGAGAGTATTTGGTATTTTCCAGTTTGACATTTTTGTATTTATTTTTGCCCATTAATATAATAGTTTATTTTTTAAATAAAAATGAAAAATATAGGAATTGGGTCTTAATAATATTTTCATTATTTTTTTATGCTTATGGTGAACCTGTATGGGTTTCATTATTAATTTTCAGTGCAACAGTGGATTTTTTTCATGGGAAAATTATAGAAAAATATCAGGGACAATGGCGGAGTAAGGCGGCGCTTATAAGTTCAATAGTAATTAATCTTTCTTTATTAGGGTTTTTTAAATATTGGGGATTCTTTATTAATAATGTTAATGTTATTTTTCAAGGAAATTTACCTTATCGTGAATTTATGTTACCCATCGGAATCTCCTTCTACACATTTCAGACCTTATCATACTCAATTGATGTTTATCGTGGAGAGGTTAAAGCACAGAAAGAATATCATAAGTTTTTATTGTTTGTTTCCATATTTCATCAATTAGTGGCAGGTCCCATTGTCAGATATAAGGATATTGCAGCAGAAATAGAACATCGCACTATTACCTGGGACAAGATTTCCTATGGCGTCAACCGGTTTATTCAAGGGTTAGGTAAAAAAGTATTGATAGCAAATACTGCAGGAAATATTGCCACTAAATTTTTAGATAAGGGATTTGATCAATTAACAGTAGCAGGGGCTTGGTTTGGCATTATTATGTTTGCCTTCCAAATTTATTTTGATTTCTCAGGGTATTCCGATATGGCTATCGGATTAGGACGTATATTTGGCTTTACTTATAAAGAAAATTTTAATTATCCTTACATAGCAAGATCAGCAACGGAATTTTGGCGTCGATGGCATATATCCCTGGGCAGTTTTTTTAGGGATTATGTTTATATTCCTCTGGGAGGAAAACGCAGGTTGCAATTAAGAAATATCTGTATAGTTTGGTTTTTAACAGGGCTTTGGCATGGGGCTAGCTGGAATTTTGTTGCCTGGGGAATGTTTTATGGTGCTTTAATTTCCCTAGAAAAAGTGTTTTTACTAAAAGTATTTGATAAGATACCTAAATGGATTTCTCATATGTACTTATTAGTAGCCATGTTAGTAGGCTGGGTATTTTTTTATTTTACAGATATGTCTCATGGTTTAACTTTTATTAAAATCATGTTTGGCATGGGTCAGGTTCAAATGATTAATACAGAGTTTATAATCTATTTTATGAATAATAGTATCTTCTTTACTGTAGCAGCACTAGCTTCTACGCCCCTTATAAAAAAATTCTATAATAAAATTAGCAACAGTTTTTCAAAGAAGAGAATACTGCAAGGGCGAGTAATAGGGATCATAAATGCAAGTATAGTTACTATAGTTCTCTGGTTTTCCACAGCTTTTCTAGTAGGTGAGTCATATAATCCTTTCTTATACTTCAGATTCTAGGAGATGAGCAAGTGTCTATAAAACATATAAATATTGTAGTTTTTTTTGCTATCTTGATAATAATAGGTGCAATTAACGTTTTAATCCCCCATGAACAAATTAAAATCGAAAGTGAGAATAGAATGACAAAACCTATGCCCGAGTTTTCTTTAGGAAAATTATTTTCCGGTGATTATTTTAAGGAATTTGATGCTTTTTTTGCTGATAATTTTGTAAAGAGAAATACATATGTCTCACTAAGCAAGAAGATAAAAGCTTTTAAAGGTTTGGAGTGGGGAGATAAAGCAGAACTTGTTGATTATGCAGGGGCAAATATTGATCAAAAAGGAAATACTTATTGTATGGAAAAGCAGCGGGCAGAAGATAAAGAATTAACAAACAAAGGGGAGACTTTAGAGGGTACAGTGGAAAATTCTAACTGGGGTAAAATACTTATTTATAATAATGCAGCTATGGAACTTAATACTTATGATGAAAAGGCTGCAAAAAATTATGCGGAAAGTATAAACGCTTATGCAGATCGTTTTAGTGAGATAAATGTTTATTCTTTGCTTGTTCCAACGCAAATTGAATTTATAAATAATGAGAGATATCGAGAGCTAAGTGTCTCTGAAAGGCAAACTATTGCTGATACGCAAGGGTTTCTCAACAATAAAGTGATCCCTGTTAATGTTTATGATAATTTAGCTGTTCATTCAGATGAGTATATTTATTTTCGGACAGATCATCATTGGACTCAGAGAGGAGCTTTTTATGGTTATCAAGCCTTTGTTGAATGTTTAGGTGAAAAGAAACCTTCATTGAGTGATTATGAAAAAACTGATTATGGTGAGTTTCTAGGTAGTCTATATTTAGTAACTAGGAATGAAAAACTAAAGGAAAATCCTGATTATATAGAACTTTTTGATCCACAAGTTTCCCATAAATATCAGAGTCTGGCTGAAAAAGTTTATTATAATGAGGGTCAGGTATTCGTTAAAAAATGGTTGAAAACTGCTGATAAGTATGCAGTATTTCTTGGTAGTGATCAACCTATAGTTAAAATTGAAACTAATCAAAATTATGGGAGAAATATCCTGGTGTTAAAAGATTCATATGCCAATGCATTAGTACCATACCTAATGGGTGTAGCAGATAATATTGTTGTTATCGATCCTAGACTTTTTACCGGGAAGGTAGACGATGTAATTGCTAAGCATGATATTACAGATATACTCTTTATTAATTATGCGTTAATTACTAGATGGGATGGATATGCTCAATTGTATAGCAATTTGTTAAAATAATTGACGTGATAGCCATAAAAAGAGTATAATTTTCTTAGTAATAGTCAGTTTTAATAAAAAAGTTCAAATCAATCAAGGATATCCTTGATTAATTTGTCCATATAAAAAGTAAGACCTTGCAAAAAAGATTTATCTAATTTGCGAAGGGATTAGTGCATATTAGGATCCATAAACTATGTTAACTTTCCTTTGGCAAAGGAAAGTTTTTTTATTGCCTTATTTTTAGATGAATTATCAGTTACATAAATTAAGGGGGAATTATTTAATGACAAATAATGATAATGTTAAAAAGCTCGTGCAAACATCCGTATTTTTAGCTTTTGCAATTATACTGCAGCTCATTGGTAGAACTTTTGTGCAAATCAATCCTTTATTAATAGGCCCGTTGATTTCTACAATTATTCTACTTACCACCTATGTTTGTGGATTAACTTTTGGAATATTGATAAGTATACTTATCCCTGTGTTTGCAATCCCTTTAGGAGCTTTAGCAGCACCTTTAATACCTTTTGCACCGTTTATAGTGATTGGCAATATAGTTTTCGCAGCTGGTTTTGCCATTGTCATGAAAAAAGGAAGGCTTGGTTTATACCTGGGAGTGCTATTGGGAACTTTAGTGAAAGTTTTATTCTTAAGTTTTTCAGCTACGAAATTAATATATCTACTTAAATTAGGCATCTCACCCCAAAGTGCAAAAATGATAGGTATGGCCTTTACAACACCACAAATCATCATATCATTGCTGGGAGGCGCCGTAGCTATTGTAGCTATAGAAATAATGAGGAAAAGGAAAATATCCAATATAGATATGAATTCTATATAACTACACCAATGAAAAGAGGTATCAATTAATGACCATTCAAACAAAAACAGAAATACTGGAAATATTAAATATGCCAAATGAAGAATTCAATAATTCTATAAAAAAACGGGCTAAAGAAATACATATACAAAATAATGATAATAGTGTTGATGTTATAGCCCTATTTGGATATGACAATATCTGCAAAAACCAGTGCTTATATTGTGGGATGAGAGCAGGTAATTCCAAATTAAAAAGATATAGAATAGGCCTTGAAGATGCCAAGAAAACTGAAGATGCTGTAAAAAAATTAGGACTAAATAAAATATTTTTAATTTCTGGAGAAGATCCTAAATATGATTTTAAAGATATTTTATCTATGGTTGAATACGGTAAAGAATTAGGGCTATTTGTAAGCATGGCAGCCGGGGAACTTAGTTTTGAAAAGTATCAAGCTTTAGAGGCTGCGGGGTTAGATGAATATGTGTTAAAATTTGAAACCTCAGATAAAGATATGTTTGCTAAAATAAAACCTTCTACTACTTTTGCAAATAGAATAAAATGTATAAAGTATATAAAAAATAGCAAGATGAAGTTGGCTTCGGGAAATATTATTGGATTGCCTCAGCAAACATTAGAACAGGTTGCTGATGATATTATGTTAATGAAAGAACTTGAGATAAGCTGGGCACCAATTATTCCTTATATGCCGGTTCCCAATACACCTCTGGCCCAGGAAGGTGGCAGAGGAAGCATAGAAACTACTTTGAAAGAAATATCCATCTTGAGAATAATGATGCCCCAAGTAAATATTACAGCTCAGCAACCAAGTGAAGATCCTAAGAGTAGCTTGGCAGATGTGCAAGGAAATCTAAATGCTCTAAGCGCTGGTGCTAATATGCTATTTGTGGAAATGTTACCCCCAGCTTTGATTAAAGATTTCAATGTAATAAATAATAGAATGATTGAAGGCGTGGAAAAGGTAAATAAATTAGTTGAAATGTCTGAGATGAAATGGAACAAAATTAAATAAAAAATAGTTAAGAACCGCTAGTTAAAGAAAATGAAAAAGTAGTATTAGATGGTGATTTTGAAAAAGTAATGGTAGATACTAACGTAGATGTAGATGTAACAGAAAATACAAAAATAAAAGAAATGGACATAAGCTCTGAAGCAAAAGGAGCTAAAGTAAATATGGGGCAGGGCAACTATAAATAACTTAGTAATAGATACGCAGGCTGTAATTACTGGAGACGGAAAAATCATAAAATCTCCACTCTGATAATACGGGGAGTAGCTTGCTGGCAAGTAATGATGATTATGTCGATCTTTATGGGTGCTTAATTATGGATTTAGATCCAGGTACCTATTATGTAGTGGTAGAAAATTTTGACGCCCCTGATACTCTTTATTGTCATCTAGAAGTTACCAAAATTTAAGCATAGTACATTAACGATAAAGCAACCTGGAGCCCATCTTGTTATGGCCCCAGGTTGCTTATTTTTTATCTTATAAATTTAGTTGGTACTTTTTATTTGTCAATTATATTGAAATATTAATTGGTTTGGGTATAGCTTGCCAAATCTTTATCTTTAGCTAGAATATTTTTAATACCAAAGTATATAAGTAAAATACCGACTGCAAAATTTAAAAAGCGAATAACAGATAGGGGGATAACTTGTTTGGTTATACTACCAACAAATGAAACTAGACTCAAAAACAAGAGAGTAGATAGTATACAACCTAAACCAAAATATTTTAAATCACATTTTTGCATATTTTCTTCTACAATTTTAGTTGCAAAGATACCCGCCCAAAAAACAATGGTGAGAGGATTGGATAATGCTAACACGACAGAATAAACAAAAACATCTGAACTTTCCATAACATCTAATGTTAAGTTAGGTAATACAGTAATATTAAAAATACTAAATATAGAGTTTAAGCCGTAAAGAAAGAGAATGATAGCACCAAATATTCTCAAGAATCTTTTTGCACCTTTATGTCTAGCAAGCAAAGTTCCAACACCAAATATTGCTAATGCTATTTCTAATCCGTCAGTTAAGGCTGTACCAAGTACACCGGCTTCAGCAACAAAAAAGCCTTGTGTGATTGCTACCTGGAATATAAAGATACAGATAGGACCTATAGCAAGCTGAAGGATCATACCAAATCGAAATCCTTTAAAAACCATAAATTAACCTCCCTAGATATTTAATTCTTCTTTTAAGGTTGATAAGCTAATTATAGTATTGGAGGTTACGACTCCTTTAATCCTTTTTAAGATGTTAGTCAAAAAGTTTTCCAGTTCTAGCGTGTCTTTAACAAGAATTTTTAGTAAGTAATCATTTAGACCTGTGATATGGTGACATTCCAAGACGCAATTATGTTTTACAATTTCTATTCTAAAAGTATCAATATTTACTGAGGTATCTATATTGACAAGGACAAAAGCTAACAAGTTGTAACCTATCTTCTCTCTATTGATCTTGACTGTATATTTTCTTATAATATTTGCCTGCTCCATTTTTCTTATTCTTTCGGCTACGGCTGGTACGGATAAATTTACTCGTTTACTAATCTCGGAAGCTGTGGCCCGGCTATTTTCTTTCAAAACTTCAACAATACTAAAATCTGTAGAATCCATACATGTGACTCCTTTTTATATTTTAAGTATATTTTAATAATATAGCTATAAAATGTAAATAATTTTATAAAAAACATTAAATGTTTAGGTAAATATTAACCAAACTTAATATTATTCAATATCGGGTCGCAAGTATATAAATTTTCTTTAAAATTTTAAGGGTTCATTGTAAAATTAAATGGAACTAAAAAAGTGGTAAAAAATAGAACCATAGCAAAACGAGGTGATATAATTGTTTACTAGTTTTCTCATCAAAACATTTATTAAAGATTATAATAATACTTCAAAGCCAGAGGTAAGAAAAAAATACGGGTTGTTAAGCGGTACAGTCGGTATTATAATGAATATCCTTTTGTTTATCGTAAAATTTAGTATTGGCCTTGTAGTTAATAGTGTCTCCATTATGGCTGATTCATTTAATAATCTGTCTGATGTTTTCTCATCGGTTGTAACCATACTTGGTTTTCAGCTGGCCTCGAAACCGGCTGATGAAGAGCATCCCTTCGGACACGGTCGAATCGAATACATAGCAGGGCTGATAGTATCATTTTTGATAATATTGATTGGTTACGAATTTATTAAAACTTCCTTTGACCGGATATTACATCCTGAACCATTGTTATTTAACCTAACGGCTTTATTCATTATTATTCTATCAATCTTCAGCAAGGTATGGCTGGCCTTGTTCAACCGCCGTTTGAGCAAGGCTATAGATTCTCAGGCTCTTGCCGCTACATCATTAGACAGCTTAAGCGACTCTATTTCTACAGCCTGTGTTGCTATTGCTCTAATAGCATCCAGATGGACCAGCTTACCTCTTGATGGCTATATAGGTTTCCTGGTTGCAGGGATCATCCTTTATTCCGGCATAACACAGACAAAAGAAACCATTAGTCCTCTTTTAGGAGAAGCAAGCCCACCTGAGTTGGCTAAGAAGCTAACGAATATGGTTTTAAGCTATGAGGGCATAGAAAACGTACACGATTTAATAATTCATAGTTATGGTCCTGGTCGTTATATGGCTTCCATTCATGCTGAGGTACCGGCTAATAGGGATATTATGGAGCTTCATGAACTGATTGATAAAGTAGAACGTGAGGTATCTGAAAGGCTTGATTTAGTTCTTACCATACATATGGATCCTATTAATCAGGATAATTCAGAAATTCAATCTATCAAAAAAGAACTGGAAGAAATACTCTCATCTTATCCTGTAGTGCTTTCTTATCATGACTTCCGCATGGTGGGGAAAGGTGAGGTGAAAAATCTATTATTTGATATCGTTGTAAAACCGGGCATGAAGTCTAAGGAAGAGGATAAGCTAGCTAATGATATAGCATCAGCCATTAATAAGCTTCATCCCCAATATGTTTGTATCATACAAGTAGATAAAGAATATACACCTATACCATAAGAGTTATTATGAAAAGAGGTTAAGCTTTAATTTCTATATAAAAATGAAAGAGCCAGGGAGTGAAGTTCAAGTACATACCCTGGCTCTTTTTTTGATTGTTATCTTTGTATAAATTTTTTAATGCGGTTGATTGCTTCAATTAGTTGTTCCATGGATGATGCATAGCAAGCTCTTACAAAACCTTCACCACATTCTCCAAAAGCATTTCCTGGTACTACTAGAACTCTTTGTTCCATTAGTAGCTTTTCACAAAATTCTTCTGATGTTAAACCCGTCGATTTTATACAAGGGAATGTATAAAAGGCACCTAAGGGTTCAAAGCAGTCTAATCCTAGTTCTCTGAAGCCATCCACCAATACTCGCCGTCTATGATTATATTCCTTCACCATTTCCCTAACACTGGAATCCCCATTTTTTAAAGCTTCCATGGCGGCATACTGAGCCGTTGTGGGGGCACACATGATGGCATATTGATGGATTTTAGTCATGGCCTGGATTAAAGCAGGGTGTCCACAAGCGTAGCCTAACCTCCAACCCGTCATGGCAAACGCCTTGGAAAACCCGTTGATGACCAGGGTTTTATCCTTCATTTCCGGAAAGCTGGCGATAGAGACATGATTATCTTGATAGGTAAGTTCTGCATAAATTTCATCGGATAGTACAATTAGATCCTTATCTTTTAAAATTTCTACAATACGGGATAAATCATCCCTATTCATTATAGCTCCCGTAGGATTATTGGGATAAGGTATAATAACCACTTTAGTTTTGGGAGTAATAGCTTTTTCCAAAAGATCCGGTGTAAGTTTAAATTGATCTTCAGCACGGAGTTTAATACTTACCGGTGTAGCTCCGGTAATTCTAGTACAGCCCTGATATGCTACAAAACTAGGTTCAGGGATGATAACCTCATCACCGGCTTCTACTAGAGCCCGAAGGGCAATATCGATACCTTCACTTCCCCCGACAGTAACAAGTATTTGATCTTTAGGATTATATTGCAGATTATATTTTCTTTGCTGATAGTTAGCTATCTCTTCCCTTAATTGAATAAGACCTGCATTAGAAGAATAATGAGTGTGTCCTTTTTCTAAGGAATATATTCCTGATTCGCTCACATTCCAGGGAGTAGTAAAATCAGGTTCACCAACTCCTAGTGATATTACATCTTTCATTTCGTTGATCATATCAAAATACTTACGGATGCCGGAAGGAGGAATGTCTTTTACTTTTTTTAAAATAATATCCTCCACGTTCATATGATGATAGCCTCCCTGTCATCTTTATATTTCTTTTCAAAAATTGTACCTTTATCTTTATATTTCTTTAATACAAAATGTGTTGCTGTACTCTGTACAGATTCGAGGGGAGCCAACTTATCTGATACGAACGACGCCACCTCTTTTAGGGTCTTTCCTTCGATAATAATCGTTAGATCGAAACCTCCGGACATAAGATAGCAAGCTTTTACTTCGGAAAACTTGTAAATCCTTTCGGCAACTTTATCGAACCCTTCTCCTCTTTGGGGAGTGACCTTAACCTCGATCATAGCAGTTATGCTTTCATCCTTGGTTTTTTCCCAGTTTACCAAAGTGGTATATCCAACTATTACATTTTCTTCTTCATATTTTTTTATGGCTTCTTTCACTTCTTCTACACTTTTTCCTGTCATTACGGCAATTTGTTCTTCCGAATAGCGACCGTTTTTTTCTAAAATCTTTAAAATTTCTTCCATAAACAATAACCTCTTTTCTATATAATAATGTACAAAAAATAAAAACTCCTCCATCCCTAAAGGGACGAAGGAGTATCTCGCGGTACCACCCTAATTAGTGCCTGACGGCACTCTCTCATGCAGGACAAAACTTCTATCCTGTTCCTCTGTAACGTGAGGACACGTTTACCTCTAATGTGAAGTTAAATAACTTCATTTCTCAAGGTCAAAAACTCGAGGGCTGCATTCAACATGGTTTGTTACCGGACTCTCACCGTTTTCCGACTCGCTTAAAACATAACATGCCTACTCTTCCCTGTCATAGTTTTTACAATAATTACTATATGATAGGTTTCTTATTATTATACTAAAGATTTAGCAAACATACAATACCAATGTTCTGAATTTGTGTTACATAGCTATAAAAGCATTACAGCCGTTATTTCTAATGATTGTAATGCTTTTATTTTTTATGGGCACATATTTTGCAATATCTTTGATGTAATTAATAAAAGTGGTTGAATAACAAAAAACGGAAGGTTGAGGGTCATGTTAAAGAAAAGAATTAACAGCAGTGCCAGAAAGAAACTTTTCCTAAAGAATTACGAATTAACATTATTAAAAGAGGCTTTAGATTCTGTTAAGTTAGGGCTGGTTATCTATTCTTTCAGACAAATAGAATACGTTAATATGAGCTTTTGTAAGCATGTTAACATGTCTAGAAGCAAATTGCTTGATAAAACTTCTGAGACATTATTACCGGAATTAAGATTATCAGAAGTATTATTGACTGGAAAGTCTTTAATGCAGGAGATAATAACAGTAAACGGTTCTCCTCTAGTAGTTGATGCTGCAAAATTCAGAGTCGAAGGGAAGGAAAAGGTAATAGCAATTGTTCAATTACTACATGATCTGGAAGAAATATCTTCAGAATTTCAGACGGTAAAAGACTTAAATAGAGATATCAAAACGATTTTTGAGGCCAGTTACGATGTTATTTATGTGTCTGATAGCCAAGGAACAACCCTTAGAGTTAGTTCCGCTTGTGAAAGATTATTTGGCTATAAGCAAGAAGAGTTGATAGGCAGAACCATTATGGATTTGGAAAGAGAAGGAGTGTATACCCCTTCTGCTACTAAACTTGCATTAGCAAAGAAACAAAAGGTTTCAGTAGTGCAGGAGACAAAGACAGGCAAGAGATTATTGGTTCTTTCTGTACCTATCTTTGATGAAAAAAATGAAATTGTTAGAGTAATAAATGCTTCCCGGGATATAACTGAGGTAAGCAAATTACAGGCTGAGTTAAAGGAAACAAAAGAATTATTAGAAGAATATAAAAAAGATGTTATGAAATTAAGAAAAGAACAATTATATAAAGAAAAAATGGTCTTTAAAAGTGCTCAAATGCAAAAATTAATTAATCTTGCAATTAGGATTGCAGATTTTGACAGCACAATTTTAATCTTAGGTGAAACAGGAGTGGGCAAGGAAGTTCTTGCAGAAACTATTCATAATTCCAGCTCACGCTGCGACAATGCTTTTATAAAAATTAATTGTGGAGCAATACCGGAAAATTTATTGGAATCTGAATTATTCGGCTTTGAAAAAGGTGCATTTACCGGGGCTGTCCGAAGAAAGGTCGGGTTATTTGAGCAGGGAAACAAAGGGACGGTTTTTTTAGATGAAATAGGAGAAGTTTCTTTGACTTTGCAAGTTAAATTATTGAGGTTTTTGCAGGAAAAGGAATTTACCCGGGTTGGAGGAGTAGAAACTATAAAAGTTGATGCTAGGATCATCGCAGCAACAAATCGCGATCTCAAGAAAATGGTACTTGAGGGGCGCTTCCGAGAGGACTTGTATTATAGGTTAAATATTGTACCTTTAGTTATTCCTCCTCTTAGAGAAAGAAAAGAAGATATTTTGGTTTTATTAAATCACTTTTTGGAGTGCTATAACAGTAGATATTTGAAAAAGATAAGTTTTACTAGTGAGGCTATGAATATATTAATTTCTTATGCTTGGCCTGGCAATGTTCGTGAGTTGGAGAATACTATTGAAAGACTTGTTATTACCAACGATGATGATGCTCTAATTAATACAAACGATTTGCCGGATGTTTTTAATCAATACTTAGATGTTGAGGGTATTAAGATTCCTAAATTAATTCCCTTAAAAGACGCTATAGCTGAGGTCGAAGAAAAATTAATATCCAAGGCTATGGAAAAGTGTAAGACAACGACAGAAGCGGCTAAAATCTTGGGAATTAGCCAGTCTTCGGTAAGCAGAAAACTTCGCAAAATGAAAAAACATAATTTTTGATTTAGGCTTAATTTATAATTCTACTTTAACTTGTATTGAAATATGCGGATAAGAATAAAAATTATGCAAATATGCATAAAAAGCAAGCTGCAGCAGCCTGCTTTTTTTGCTTGTGGAAAAATATTTATGCAAAAATGGATAAAAATCATGTATTACATAATTAAAGTTTTTTCAAAACTTAGTGGTAATGGGCTTTTCAGCTATATTGATAAAAATAAATATTAGGCACAATATTTGCTCTAAATTACAGGAGGGAAACAAGAAAGTTTTTTTTATTGGTAAACATAATTGAAGGAGGGTAGAGTAGATCGGTAAATGGTGATGATTTTTATTGTGAAAGGGGATAAAAATGAGTATAGGTAAAGTTATTGTAATGGCTACCGGAGGAACAATTGCTATGCGGTATGATCCAGTACGTAAGGGGGTTTTTCCTGCAGTTACCGGTCAAGAATTAGTAGAAGCCGTACCACCTCTTGCCCAAGTATGCCCTGTAGAAGTTCATGAATTTTGCAATATTCCTAGTACACATATGAGTCCGGAGATAATGTTGAAGCTATCTCAAAAAGTAGATGAAGTACTAAAAAATACGGAAGTTTTAGGTGTTGTCGTTACACATGGGACAGATACTATTGAAGAGACGGCTTATCTTTTAAACTTGTCGTTAAAGACCACTAAGCCTGTTTGTTTAGTTGGAGCTATGCGAAATTCATCTGATATAAGCCCTGACGGTCCCAAAAACATTCTATGTGCTGTAAAAACTGCTGCTTGTCCCCAAGCGGTTGGAAAAGGGGTTTTTATAGTTATGAATGAAGAAATTCACTCTGCTGTGGAAGCTACTAAAACCCATGCAGCTAATCCTAATACTTTTAAATCACCTTTTTGGGGACCTCTTGGTTATGTAGATGAAGATAGAGTAATTTTCCGAAGAGAGCTTATAAACAAGCAAAAAATAATAACTGATCACTTGGTAGAAGATGTTTATCTAATTAAGTTAACGACGGGAACTGATGATTTCCTTATCCAAGCTTTAGTTGATAAAAAGGTTAAAGGAATAGTTATAGAAGGAATGGGAAGAGGTAATATTCCTCCCAAGGTTGTTCCCGGAATAAGAAGAGCTAGAGCTGAGGGGATACCTGTGGTACTTGTTACCAGAACTTTAGGAGGAAGAGTTTTAAAGGGTTATGGTTATGAGGGAGCAGCTAAACCTTTGAGTGAAATGGGGGTTATCTTAGGAGGCGAAATAAGTGGGCAAAAAGCAAGAATTAAATTAATGCTGGCCTTGAGCCAGACTAATGATAACCTCAAACTTACAAAATATTTTGATGATTAAATCATTTAAAAACTTAATACAAACTGAATTATTATAATCTCTTTAGCAGTTATAGAATGAAAGGAGTGGAGTAAATGTCCTTTACTACCTATTTATATATAGGATTTGCTATATATGGGGCTTTTGTTTTGTATGTTGGATTTGTAGGAGCTAAAAGAATTAAAACCCTCAGTGATTTTTCCGTTGCTGGAGAGGCTTTAGGGCCAATACCTTTAGGTTTAGCTTTTACAGCTACTTTTTTTAGTGCAGCAACTTTTTTAGGATATGTAGGCTTTGCCTACGCTTGGGGGCAGACTGCTCTTTGGATTTTTTTGGCTATCTTCGGAGGATCAACTTTAGGTTTTATTGTTATTGCAAAAGGAGTTAGAGAGAGTAATACAAATATTAAAGCTCTTTCCCTTCCGGACTGGCTAGGGGAAATTTATAAGAGCGATGCTGTGAGAGGCCTAGTAGTATTGGTAATAATGATTCAATTATTCTACGTAGGCGGCCAGTTTTCGGCTGGAGGAACGCTACTCAGTGGTTTACTTGATGTGGATTATCAAAAGGCAATCTGGATAATTGCTCTAATTACCGTAGGCTATGTAACGCTAGGTGGTCTTTTTGCAGATGTTTACACCAGTATTGGTCAGACTATCCTAATGATGTTTGCCGGAGTGGTAGTTTTTGGGTCGGGCTTTTTCTTAATAAAAGGCGGACTTACTGGGGTTACAACAGCACTTGCTCAGCAAAATCCATATTTTATTACCCTTACTAATCCCGATGCTCTCCATATGTATTCGGCTGCAGCTATTTTTGGGGTTATTCTGGTGGAATTTGCTTTTGCAGGTCAACCCCAGTTATTAAGCAAAATTCTAGCCCTTAAGGATCCTAAAGATATGAAAAAAATGATATGGACTTGGATAGTGGCTTCTTTCTTGTGTTTGCTGGTGATTTTTGGGGGTTTATACATGTTGGTCATTGATCCCACTCTCCCTAAGCCTGATTATGCGGTTGTAGAATATGTAAAAAGATTTTTACATCCCATAATGGGTACCGTTCTAGCGGTAGCAATTGTTGCTGCAATTATGTCAACCGCTTGTGGCTTATTATTAGTTATGACCACCTGTATTGCCAATGACCTATATCTAAAGATTTTTGTGAAGCACGGTATAATTAAGACTAGTGAACAGAAGGCGAAAAAGAATGCCCTGATTATGACTAAAGTACTCCCCGCCATTTTTGGGATAATATCAGTTCTATTGGCGTTAAATCCACCTAAATTTATGGGGGTAATGGTGTGGATAGGGATTTCCGGAGTGGCTTCAGCAACATTGGCTCCTATGATTATTGCTTTATTATGGCCTAAAAGGATTTGTCCTAAGGCAGCGATAGCAGGCTTAGTGGCGGGAGAAGGAGTATACTTATTCTTGTATATGTTTTCAAAGATAGAAAAGAGTGTTATGGCCGCTGGAGCATGGGGGGTAGTCGCAAGTTTTATTGTGATGTGGTTAATTTCTTCTTATACAATGAATAAAAACGAGGAAACTGCTCAGGTAAAACAATCATAATTTTTTATTATGATAAAGGGGGAATTCTCTATGTTATGGGGAAGTACTATGCTCACGGCTTGGGTGATAGGCTGTGTTTTGACCGTAGTGATATCTTATATTAGTTTGGAAAAGTGGTATTAATAATGATATGATGGCATATAATAAGAAATCCCCTATAGCACTTGGTGCTATAGGGGATTATTTCATAATGTATTAAGATTTTAATATTACTTCTTATTTTCAAGGGATTGTGGAGATTCGTTTTTTTCTGGATCTTCCAGATATTCTTCTAATGTTATATTTTTATCAAATATTTCCTTAGCACCATCTGCACCCACATATCTGATATGCCATGATTCATAACTATATCCTGTAATATCTTCCTTGCCTTTAGGATATCTGATAATGAAGCCGTATTTATAACAATTTTGGGCTAGCCACTGACCTTCTTGAGAGCTAGCAAAAGCTTCTGCTAATCCAAAGCTAACGTTTGGAGCAGTGACATCCATGGCTAGACCGGTCTGATGTTCACTTTGGCCGGGATAGGCCACATATTTCTTGGCCATTTCTTCGCCATCTTTTCTTACCTTGTTGTTATAGATAGCTTGTTGACGTTGATAAGATCTATAGCCGGAAACAGCATATAGATTAATATTTTCAGTTTCAGCAGCTGCAAATAACTCTTCCAGAGCAGTAGCAGCAACTTTTCTCAGCTGTTTTTTGGGCAGGTCTTCTTTAAAGGGAAAAGGAACTTGAGGTATGACTAAATCTTGAGGTACATAATCAGGAGGTAAGTTCCTTTTTTTATTTACTAGAACCAAAATATCATCGGTATTCTTTACTATTAACTTTTCATTATCATCGAGATATGTACTTACAATTTTCTTTTTTTCTTTTATTTCTGTTTTGGAAGTGTTGTCTGGCTCCAGGGTGCGATTATCTGTATTTTTTGAGACAGCATCATACAGTTTGACTTCTGAGGAATTAGAATTCTTATTAATAAGAGGATTTATTACGGCTGAGGTTTTCTTTATTGTTAAAGCGTTAACGGCATAAAAGCCAATAAAAAAAATAAAGACAAGAATGACTACTGACATAATATTTCTACGACAAAAAAATTTTTTCATATTTTTTCTTTGATTCATTACTTTTCCTCCAAGTGTTATGTGTGATAAATATGGTTGTCCAAATCAATCATAATAAGTAATAGCTCATTTTGTCAATAATATTATTAATATGATGATAATAACAACTTTTGGTCGAACAATACAATTTACAGCGATCTAATGCAACATTATACTATAGATATGGATATAATAAGGTGGAAAATAAGGGTAAATAAAAAAGAGCTTCTTACTAAGATAGAAGCCCTTTTAAAAATTCAGTTGAGTTAGGTGCTAGCAATGCAAAAAAGATTTTCTGTAGGGGAAATGGCCAAAATACATAATGTTTCTACACAAACTTTAAGATATTATGATAAAATAGGACTTTTTCGACCGGAGATTATAGATAATAATAAATATAGATACTATACTTTAAATCAATTTGAACAATTAGATACCATAAAACATTTAAAACTTCTAGGGATGTCTTTAAAAGATATAAAAGGATACTTGGAAAAAAGGAATATTGTAAACACAATCAAATTGCTTAACAAACAAAAAAATTTAGTTGATAAGAAGATTAGAGAACTTAATATTATAAGAAATAAAATTGATAATAAAATCATAAGTATTAGAGCATGTGCTGCCAAATATCAAGATAGCAAGATAACTATAAAAAAGCTCTTGCAGAGAAATATGGCCATTATAAAATTAAGTGATAATTCAGATCTGGATTTTGAGTTATCGTTGAAAAAATTACAAAAAATAATTGGTGACGATTATCTTTTTTTACCTGGTAATATGGGAGTAATGTTAGCCAAAGAAAACTTACTTAGGCGTAAATTTGATAAATTTAAAGCAGTTTATTTTATTCTTGAGGATGAGTCGAGAAAAAATACAGCAATTAAGGCATTGCCTCAAGGTAAATATGCCTGTATTTATCATCAAGGATCTTATGATAGTACTTATAAGACCTATGAAAAATTATTAGATTATATTGAAGCAGAAAATTATAAAGTTATAGGGGACGCTTTAGAAATAAGTTTAATTGATACCTCTGTAGTGAGAAATGAAAAGGATTATTTAACAGAAATTCAAATTCCTATCAAATAATCTTGACATTATAGCTACTATAACCTTTAAAATAACCTCTGATGCAAGGAGGTTATTTTTTTATGAAACATAATTTAGATTTACAAAATACACCTGTACCCAAGTTATTTTTAAATTATCTTATCCCGACAGTTACAGGGATGCTTGTCATGTCTTTACATATAGTTATCGATGGTATATTTGTAGGGCGAGGCGTGGGGAGTGATGGCTTAGCTGCAGTTAATATTGCCGTACCATTATTTTCTTTTTTCATTGCTACAGGTTTATTGATCGGGTTAGGAGGAGCTACAGTTGTTGCAATAAAATTTGGTGAAGGTAATGATGAGGAAGCTTGTAGTATTTTTACCCAATCCATTGTGTTAATTGTCATTGCTGTATTAATCGTCATGTTTCTTTGTCAAATTAATTTAGAAAAATTAGCTTATGCATTAGGTGCTAATGATAGAATCTTGTTTCAAGTAGAAGGATATATGAAAAATCTATTATATTTTGGGTTAGTTTATGGTCTTGCAGATGCTCTTAGTTGCTTTGTAAGAAATGACGGAGCACCCCTTTTATCTATGATATGTATGGTGGTTGGAGCCGTGATCAACTGTGTTTTGGATTATGTGTTCATCTTTATTTTTAATTGGGGAGTTGAAGGGGCCGCTTTAGCAACAGGTATAGGGAATACAATAAGCACCATTATTTTATTAATGCATTTTATCTTAAAAAGAGGAAAATTAAAATTTATAAAAACCAGCTTTAATTTTAGTGAGATAAAGCGAGTTTTAAAAGTTGGATTTCCTAGTTTTTTAACGGAAATATCAATGGCTGTAATTATATCCGCCCATAATTTAGTTTTAATAAGTATAACAGGAGAATTAGGAGTTTCTGCCTACAGTATAATCAGTTATATTAATACATTAATTATCCTAATATTTTTGGGGATAGCTCAAGCCGTTCAACCAATTATAAGTTTTAACTTGGGAGCGGGAGAATATAAAAGAGTGCAAGAGAGTTTTAAACTAGCTGTTAGAACAGCAGTTATTGTAGGAATTTGTTCTCTTTTAACAGGTCTATTATGGGGAGAAAATATGGTGAAGATGTTTATAGTAAATAATAACGCACTAATTGTTCTGGCTACAGAAGGGATAAAGCTATATTTTATTAACTATCTGTTTATGGGGTTCAATATAGTAGTTGCCACATATTTTCAGGCTATAGAAAAACCAAAATTCTCTAATATAGTAACTGTATGTAGAGGTTTACTTTTTGTAATAGTAGCTCTTCTTATCCTACCCAGGTTATTAAATGTGAAGGGCGTGTGGCTGGCTGTTCCAATAGCAGAATTATTAACGATTCTTGTTAGTGTATTTTTATTGAAATCTGTTCCCGTTGTCAAAGAATTAAATGTTGATAACAGTGTCAAAATAAGCATATAATTTAAGATTTTTTGAGGTTGATAGAGTGGGAATTATATTAACGTTTATATTCCTAGTTATCTTTGTTATTCAAATTGCTGACTTAATACAAAAAAGGCAATGGAAAGAAATTATGGTGCTTTCTGTATTATTATTGTTAGGAGCATTGTACAGTTTAGGCCAACTCTATGATTGGCCGTTACCTAATCCCAATAGAAAGATGGAGCAAATTTCTGAACCCTTTTGTAGAATGTTAAAGAAGAGATTTTTATAAGTTAAGTTTTCATTTTAGAGCGAATAATTGAAGTAAGCCATAGTATTATAGTAAGACCTAAGGGAATTGAAATGTAATATAATTGAGAAATACTAAAGGCATAAGACATTTCTACAAAACTGTCATACATGAAGAGGGAATATGCTATTGCTAAAAGATTCTCTGGAACAATCAAAAACCGATGATCGGTAAAGTTAAATAATTGGGAAAGACCCAAAACTGTAGCATATGAAAACAGAGAAACTCTGATAAATACCCAGGAAACCCATAGTAAGATGATAAAGACTTCAATGCGTTCAAAAGGTTCAAACTTGGAAACCCTTGATAATATTAAGAGGGGGTAATTTAATATTTTAAGTAAATCAGAACCAAAAACTAAAATATTAATGATGCTGAAAATAGTTAGAATAGCTCCGCTTAGAAATACTGCATATATCCCTATTTTAACTAAAGATCTTTTATTATTAACACAAGGGGCAAATATACCGAAAACAAGTCCTAAAGAAAGCCAATCCAAGGGACTTAATGTTGCTATCATTAAAGGCATTATAGACGATTCCATAAAAGGTTGGAGGTTGGTATAATCTCCTTGTTCTATACTAAACAAACCAATGATGAAAAGGGATATGAAGCCTAAAGGAAAAATAATTTCTGCACATCTTCCCATAACTTCAAGACCGCATTTCACCGTATATATTGAAATTAAAGAAATGAAGATTATAGGAACATTAATAGAGGTCTCAGGCATAAAGGTTATTACAAGTTCACCAAATTCCCGTAATGCTAAACAATGAATTATGAAAAAGTAATATATAAACAGAGCGGCAAACAGTTTCCCTATAAATCTACCTAAGATAAGGGGACTATATTGTATGATTGTATGTTCGGGATATTTCTTACACATAGCTCCTAAAGGGTAATAGAGCAGCAGTGCAGCAAAAAATGTGGACAGGATAACCGGTATCCATCCATCTTGATTGACGATTTCTACAGGTGTGGTAGGTACAAAGAGGACAGCAGTAGAGATATTTGCTAATACAATTAATAAGAAGGCCTGTCTACTAGTGATAAGAGATTTATTTATCATTTAAGGCATGGCTCCAATCTTAAAAACTACCGTAAAATATATTTAATTAATATTTCTATGCCTTTTATTAAACTGGGAAATTCAAAACCCATTGCTAGCAAAATACTTGCTATGAATGCAATGAATAAGAGAAGGAGAAATACAATTAACTCTTTCCAGTATTTTTTGCGAATAAGTCCGGGAACTTCTATTGCAATAATTCCTAAAAATGTAAGGATGACTAAAGAAATCATATTTGGTCTCCTTTAGTCTTTTTAGGTAATCCTCTGACAACTGCAGTAACTAGCAAAAATAAAGGTATACCTATTTCAAAAGGAAAACTATAAAGAGGATATATCTCTAAAGCAAAAGGTATCAATTCACTAATTGCACCATAGTTAATTACACCCAGTACTGTAATAATTACACCAAAAGGAAAAACCAAGGGATGATAAGTGCGCAATTTGAGTAATTGGGCTGTTCCTAATACTAATCCATAATATAAGATGGATATTTTTAAAAATCCCATAGATATAAAGTTAATAGATACGACAATCTCCATCCTAGTTAAAAAATCACCTACGTCAACTATTTTTAAAGTTTCATAGGTGGGATATTGGAAAATACTTAGTAGATCACCCATAACAGCAGTATTTCTAGCGGCGGATATAGCAATAAGTAACCCCGCAATGATTATAGCTAATAGTGATTTCCTAGCTTCTACGTATTTATTTAAAAAAGGGAATATCATCATAAAGATAATGGTTTCACCAAATGAAACAGAGTTTACAGCGTTACTGGCTTTGAAAAAATCTTGGACAGAAACATTCCTTAGAGGTAACAATTTGGAAAGATCCATTTCTTTTAGTAGAATAAATAAATCAAAAAAATACAAGAAAATGATCAAAGAGACGAGAAGTATACTACATCTGGCAATTACTTCAATGCCATTTTTTACAGCCAGCGCACATACAAATATTGTAGCTATTAAAAAGACGATTAAAGGTGTTTCTGGATATACAATGGTAAAAAAATCTCCATAATTCCGTAAATGTAAGGAAGCTAAATGTAAAAAGTACCAGAGGAAACCCAAGGAAACTATTTTACCTACTAGAGGTCCTAAGATAAATTCGTTTATTTCCACGAGGGTTTTTCCAGGAAAGCGTAAGGCTAGAGCTGTGTAAATGCTGGCAAATAATAGGCCTTCAATAATACTCACTAAGATAGCGAGCCAAGCTAAATTTTTAGCAGGCTGGGTTGGTAGGAATAGCATAGATAAGCTTGAAACAAATCCCATTATTAGAAAAATTAATTGATAACCGGGAATTTTTCCTGTCTCCAGGTTCATTTTGGACCCCCTATATTAAGTTGCTAATTATTCCTCTGTTGAGGGAGAGATTGGTTTTGTTATTAGACCTGAACGGCGCAACTTAGCTTGTACTTCTATATTTACTTTAAGGTAAGGAAATAATTCATCCCATTGCTTTTCAAGGTCCTTCCATAGTAGAGGGTATTTGCGATGAACGACCTCACCAAAGCCAAAAATATCTGCGTTATACTCTTGAGACTTTTTTAGGGCAGCAGTTATTTCCCGGTGTATTGCAGCAGCTTGCAGGAGTTCAAGGGAGTGCCAGAGTGGAAGTTCTGTCAAGTTTTTTGGACTATCCTGTTCATTTAAAGTTCCTTCTTCCTTAATCTTTACTGTAATAACTAATTGTCCATCCTTTATATCAGCGTTAATTTTATTGTTAGCCCTAATAATTTCCAAACTGGCTCTTTTGGTACCGTCATCTGTTTTAACATTTATAATCCCACTTTTTACTTTACCAATTACCCAGAGATAGCCTCTAGATTCTTCTGGAGTTAATTCACCTACCATTTTTCCCTTCTTAAAAACAGCTGTGCCGGCAATTCGGGCATGTTTTTTTTTATTTATTTCCTGTACTTCCACTAAAGGAGCTACAGCAGCGGAAGTTTTACTGAGTAAACGTTCAGCAATATCTTTTAAGGTTATTTGCGGAGCTTGGGATGTGGCCCCAAGATCCTTAATAATATCGTTAATATTCATAGCCGGTATAGTTTCTAGATCTGTTTCCGTTGTTAGTATTTCATGGGCTGTTCCTTTGGATACAAGGACATTAACCATTAACCTGGTTTCATGATCGCGAACAAAGAAATCTATATATTTTTCTATACCTTCTTGTGCTATTTCTTTACCGAAGACAAAAATCTGATTATGACTCCAATACAGTTTACGACTGGCGATTTGGGTGATTTTTCTGATAGCCTCAAAGCTAGTGGTAGCAACACCTTCAAAGTTAACATAAGGTTTCCCAGTAGCACTTCCCCCAGATTGAGGGGATTTTATTTCGCCAACCTTAAAAACTTGTGCAGTTATTTTAATCTTATCTTTGTTTTCTTTATCTATGCCACCGGCAGCAACAATAGCTATTTTGTCTAATTCTCGCCGATTCCAACAGCCGGACATCATAAAAGGTATTAAAGTTAGTACAAGTAGTAGGACAACCATTTTTTTTATCTGTAAAGAAAATTTATTCATTATTACACCCCGAACGCCAAAGTATCATCTAATTTACCTAATCTTTCTTAGGGGGAGGTTCCGGTTTTAATCTGAATGCTTGTCTTTGAGGATCAATCCAACCAATAGTTCTGGGTCGGGCAAACATATCCCAGAGGGGAACTCTTATAAATACATCTTTGAGATCTCCAGTACTTAAAGGAGCTAATGGGGAGAGATAAGGGGTACCAAAAGATCTCAAAGCACACATATGCACGAGAACACCTAAAATACCTATAGCAATGCCAAAAGCCCCTAAAAAGCCGGCTAAAAGAGTTAAAAAAATCCGTAAAATACTTCCTACATCAGTTTGTGCTGGAACAACAAAAGAGGCAATGGCTGTTAATGCTACCACTATTACCATGGGCGCACCTACAAGCCCAGCTGATACGGCAGCATCACCTATTACTAAGGCTCCCACAATACTTATGGCCTGACCCACGGGGCGGGGGAGACGAACTCCTGCTTCCCGTAAAATTTCAAAAATTATACCCATGCCGATAGCTTCTACCATGGCAGGGAAAGGCGTACCTTCTCGAGCGGCAGCCATAGTAAGTAAAAGGGGTGTGGGAATCAATTCTTGATGAAAAGTGGTGAGGGCAACATATAAGGCAGGAGATAAAATACTAAGCAAAAAGGAAAGAAAGCGTAATAATCTGAGGATACTGGTATAATACGCCCGTGAGTAATAGTCCTCAGCTGTTTGAAAGCTTTCTACAAATAACATGGGTACAGTTAAAACAAAAGGAGTTCCGTCGACTAATATGGCAGCTCGTCCTTCCAAAAGTTTTGCAGCGATAACATCAGGTTTTTCGCTGTTAGCGATGGTAGCAAAGGGAGAAAAAGGGTTATCTTCGATATATTCTTCTATGTATCCTGATTCCAGGATAGCATCGGTGTCAATTTGGTTTAAGCGTCGCTTAATTTCTTCAATTAAACGAGGATTTACTATTCCTTTTAGATAAGCGATAGCGACATCAGTTTGAGTTCTTTTTCCTAGTACTAATGTTTCCAAAGTAAAATTAGGGTCTTTTAACTTGCGGCGCAATAGTGTTGTATTTGTTCGCAATGTTTCAGTGAAAGATTCCCGTGGACCTCTGACCGTTGCTTCTGTTTGAGGTTCTGTAATGCCACGGGCTTCCCAGCCACGGGTACTGATTATTAAAGCTTGATTAAGGTCATTTATAAGTAAGATAGAGTCACCTGATAAAATACTTAGTATTGTATCTTGAACTGCATAAGTTTTTTTAACTTCTCCCACGGTAATAAGTTTTTGTTGTATATCTTCTATATTATTCCATGAAGAATCTTCATCACTTTTACTTTGGGGATATTCATACATCAGGGGTAAAAGTATAGATTCATTTACTGTAGTTTTATCTACCATTCCATCTAAAAAGATTAAAGCAGCTTCAATGTTATTACTGCCAAAAGTAAAAGTTCGTATAATAATATCGTTACTAGTACCTAAAATTTTTTTTAACTTGGCAAGGTTTTGCTGGAGATCCTTTGTTAAGAGGGTAGTAGCTGGATCTTTTTCTGGTTCTTTATTTTTATCTTGTAGTGGATTATGATGGAGTAGATGTAAGAAATGTAATTTCCTCATAATAAAACGAAACATAGTTTTTTCCTCTTTTTATAATGGGGGTAAACTTTATATTTAAATATAGTATTTGGAATGAAGGATTTTATTATTAGTGCTATGTTCAAGAAGTTAAAGAATGAATTGCATATGCTTAAAAGGAAAGAATAATATTGAAAAAAATATATAAACATGTTAATTTTATTTTTATTAAGATATTTTGTGAGAATTTAAGTTTATTCTATATAGGAAAGGATTAATCAAAATGAAAAGACCAGTATCCAGAGTAGCAGCTATCCACGATTTATCAGGCTTTGGTAGATCATCTTTAGCGGTAGTGATCCCCATTTTATCTACCATGGGAATACAAGTTTGTTCTTTACCTACAGCAGTATTATCAACCCATACAGGAGGTTTTACGGACTATAGTTTTGTAGACTTGACTGATTCAATGGAAGAATATATCGAATCTTGGTATAAGATAGGTATTGATTTTGACTGCATATATAGCGGTTTTTTGGGTTCACCCCGTCAAATAAATATCATTTCAAATTTTATTGATAAATTTTCAACAAACAATCCTGTAGTAGTAATTGATCCAGTTATGGGTGATAATGGAAAATTATATCAAACTATGAACGATGAAATGGTTAGAGAAATGAGAAACCTTATTAGAAAGGCGGATATTATCACACCAAATTTTACTGAAGCAGCTTATCTTTTGGACAAACCTTATAACTTACAAATACCGGTAAAAGAGATTAAGGAATGGTTGAAAAAGCTGACGGAATTAGGACCTAAAATAGCTATTATTACCAGTGCTCCCAGTTGTGATTCTGATAAGCGAACTAGTGTTATAGCCTATAATAGGGAAGATGATCGTTTTTGGAAGGTCAGTTGTGTGTATATACCTGCTCATTATCCGGGAACAGGCGATGCTTTTACTAGTGTTATAGTAGGAAGCATTCTACAGGGAGATAGCTTGCCTATAGCTTTAGATAGGGGTGTTCAGTTTATTACGGCAGCTATCAGAGCAAGCTATGGATTTGAATATCCTAATAGAGAAGGTGTTTTATTAGAAAAAGTTCTGGGTAATTTAAAAATGCCTGTACTTTCCAGCAGCTATGAACTAATGGAATAATTATAATAAATAAGGGTTCCTATTCCAGGAACCCTTATTTTTGTAATATTCCTTTAACAAGAAATGTAACTATTTTGTTAATCTTTCTAAATTTGTTTACTATATAATCTACATAAGGATTTATGTATTTCTTTGCAAGGGAGTGAAACAGATTAGTGAAAAGATGGCTTGCCTTTATCATGGTTGCATTAGGATGTACATTGTTTCTAGGTTGTACAGCTGAGTTAAACCCATTTTCTTTAATGAGACCTCCTTATCAGGCTGGTGAGAAAAAAGATATAACACAAATAGTCAATAGTTTTTTACCTTCTGATACTAAGCTGGTTATACCGTTAAATCCTGAAAAGGCCAGTGCTTTCAAGCTATTTGATATAGATGGAAATGGCAAAGAGGAAATAATATTTTTTCATAAAAATTTACAAAATAGTTATGAGCTAGGAGTAACGATATTAGAAGAAAAAGAAGGTCAGTGGATGCTGCGCGAAAAAATTAAAAACATGGGGCAGGATATAGATTATGCTGATTTTCGTGATGTGACAGGTGATGAATTACCGGAACTAATTGTTGGCTGGTCTGGAGGTAAAGGATATAATAGCGAACTAACAGTGTATTCTTTACAAAAAAATAGCAAAACAATAATAGATAACAAAAAGTACCAATATTTAGCAACAGGGGATTTAAATGATGATGGTAAAAATGAAATTGTCATAATGCTGAGGAATGAAAAAGAGATACCCGGTACTGAAGTTCAACTCTATCAATATGTAGACGGAAAATTACAACAGACAGATATGGTTGAGTTTGAAGGTAGTTATCCAGGGCAGATTACTATTGGTAAGGCAACGGAAAGTAGGCAAGGTATATTTGTGGAGATAGGAGTAGGAGCCCATTCAGCTTTTACCCAGTTATTGGTATTAGAAAATGGCCAGTTAAAAAGCGTAATTAAGCAATATGAGAATGATTTACCTATAACATTCAAACCGTATGGTTTATATAGCAAAGATGTAGATGATGATGGAATTATAGAGATTGGAATGCAGACCCAACCTCCAGGATCAGAACATCTGGCTATGGTAGAAATAACTTGGATTAATAATTGGTATAAATGGAATGGTAAGGCTAACTTGATATGGGTTAAAGAAGAAGTCTCCGACTACTATGAGGGTTATCAATTTGATATACCTAAGAATTGGCATAATAAATATACATTGATTAAAAGAGAAAATGAAAAAGAAAGAGTTATGGATTTTTATTTTATTGGGTCCTCTCATAACAAAAGAGAACTATTACTGTCTATCATTTCAACCTCAAGAGAAGATTGGTTAAGGAAAGAAAAAACATTAACTCCCGATAGTTATTCAGTATTAGGGGAAATTAATAACAATGTATTAATAGTTCAGGTACCAACTAAATATCCAGAACTTACAGGGGCTTTGTTAGCAGAATATAAGAAAATGGTTCTCTCAATCGAGAAATTTAAGGAATGTTTCCAGTTTATTAATTTATTTTAGCGTTAAATAAAGAGTATGGATTTTGTAGGTGATTAGCGTGATAAAAGTTTTAGTATTAGATGATGAAGATGCTATCCGCAGTTTTATACGGGTTAATTTAAAACGCCATAATTTTTTTGTAATAGAAGCGGCTACGGGAGAAGAAGCTTTAGAAAAAGCAGAGCAAAATAAAGATATAAAAATAGCGTTACTAGATATAATGTTGCCGGGGATTGATGGTTTAGAAGTATGTAAATGTTTAAGAAAAGAGTATCCTACTATAGGAATTATTATGCTTACAGCTAAGGGGCAGGAGGATGATAAAATCACAGGCTTATCAGGAGGAGCTGACGATTATGTAGTCAAACCTTTTAGTCCCAATGAATTAATTGCCCGCATTAATGCTTTGTTACGTCGGATGAATGTTCTGTCCCCTCAGGAAAATACACAAAGAAAAGCTTTGTTTTCCGGACCATTTATGGTGAATTTAGATAATAGAAAAGTCCTTAAGAACGAGCAAGAACTTGAATTAACACCTAAAGAATATGGGATAATTAAATTCTTTATAGAAAATGACAATAAGGCTATGAGCAGAAATGAGATTTTAGATGAAGTTTGGGGCAAGAACTATGTGGGAGATGTGAAAGTTGTTGATGTAAATATCCGGAGGTTGAGGCAAAAGATAGAAACAGATCCAGCAAATCCTCAATTTATAGAAAGAGTTTGGGGATTTGGCTATTGCTGGCGAGGTGGGGATTAATTTGCAAGGAATAAAAAAGCGGTTAGTAGTGCATTACAGTATTGTTATTCTCTTAACAGTAGTAATTTTAGAGGGTGTATTTATTTGTGCTGTAAGGCATTATTACTTTGGTAGTGTAGAACAATCATTAGTTAATGAAGCTTCTGTTGCTGCCGCTCTAAACAACAAATATTTAGGTGATTGGTATTATTCATTAAAAGATAAAGCTAAATATATTATGGATAATATTGATGAAAATGAGAGAGTGTATGTGCAAGTTGTAGATAGAGTGGGAAATATTGTTTTGGATTCTAACGGTTTTGTACCTCAACAGAAGATAATAACCCCGGAAATAAAAGATGCGTTAGCTGGTAAAACAGGAGTATGGAAAGGTAAAAATCATACAGGGGAACGTATTTTATCAGTTGCTAACCCCATAAAATTTGGTGACAGGATAGCAGGAGTTTTGCGGTATGTAGTTTCTCTGGAAAATATTTATCAGGTTGTTAATAAAATAATTGCTATAACAATATTTATAGGTCTAGTTGTAATTTTATTGTTATTGGTACTGAGTCAGCTCATGGCAAAGAGCATTATCACACCTCTTAAATCAGCAACCATAACGGCGGGACAAATGGCGGCCGGTGATTTTTCCGTTAAAGCAACTAAATACAGAGATGATGAAGTAGGTAAACTCGTAGACACCTTAAACTACATGTCAGAAGAAATTGTAAAAAGTGAGAAGATAAAGAACGATTTTATATCTTCCATATCCCATGAGTTGCGGACTCCTTTGACCTCTATTAAAGGATGGGCCGAAACTTTGTTGACGGGGGAAATGGAAGATAAAGAAGAAACAAGGGAAGGATTAAAGATAATAAGTAAAGAAACTGATAGGCTGGTGGGGTTGGTAGAAGAGCTGCTGGATTTTTCTAGATTATATACAAAAAAATTAACTATTAATATCCAAAAAGTAAAGATAAATAATATTTTAGAAGAAGTTAAGCGCCAGTATGAAATTACGGCAGAAGACAAAGATGTGCAACTACAGTTAACTGTTGATGAAGAGATAGCGGAAATCAAGGGAGATTTTAATCGCTTGAAGCAAGTTTTTATAAATTTGATCGATAATGCCCTTAAATTTACACCTAATCAAGGTACAGTTCAAATTTCTACAAATAAATTAGAAAATAATATTGTTATTAAAATTACTGATAATGGTGTAGGTATCGCTGCCGATGATTTGCCAAGGGTAACAGAAAAATTTTTTAAAGGAAGCAGTAAAAGGTCCGGCAGTGGCCTAGGTTTATCTATAAGTAAGGAAATCATTGAGCTACATGGTGGTCATATGGAAGTTACTAGTACAGCAGGAAAAGGTACAACAGTTATCATATATTTGCCCGCAGATTAAACTAAAATTCATATAAAACTAATTAATATCTAGACTTTAGAATTTTAAAAAGATACAATAGATATTGTGTCATTAAATATAAAATATATTTACTTAAAATAAAAAATATATTATACTCTTTCCAAACTAGTAGTTAATGACATACATTAATTACTAGTGTTTTTATGTATAATTTCAATTTTGCAAAGGAGGAATTATTTTACATTGGATAATATAATAATTATTATTACTTTTGTGGTGTACTTATTTTTAATGTTATGGGTTGGAGTATTGTTTTATAAAAAGACTAATAAGATGTCTGATTATTTTTTGGGAGGAAGGAAGTTAAACAGCTGGGTTACTTCTTTAAGTGCACAAGCCTCAGACATGAGTGGCTGGTTATTAATGGGTTTGCCCGGTTATGCTTATGCTGCTGGGATGGAAGCAGCATGGATAGCTATAGGTTTAGCAGCGGGTACTTATTTAAATTGGAAATTTATTGCTAAACGTCTTCGTAAATATACTCAAATTGCAGGGAACTCTATTACCTTACCCGATTATTTCGAAAATAGATTTAAAGATAATTCAAAATCCCTACGCTTAATTTCAGCTATAATAATTTTAGTATTTTTCTTAATTTATACGGCCTCCGGCTTCGTAGCAGGAGGAAAATTATTTAATACAGTATTTGGAATCCCCTATATAACGGCGCTAATTATCGGTGTATTTGTAGTAGTTTCGTACACTTTTTTAGGTGGTTTTATGGCTGTTTGTTGGACCGATTTATTTCAAGGGATGTTGATGTTTTTTGCAATTATTATAGTGCCCACAGTTGGTATTAATTTAGTTGGGGGACCAAGCACAGCTATGAATATGTGGGATCAGATAAGTCCGGAACTGTTAAATCCTTTTACAGCGTTGGATGGTACCACATTATCCTTTATTACAATAATTTCCGGATTAGCTTGGGGAGTAGGATATTTAGGGCAACCTCATATTTTAATCCGTTTTATGGCTATACGTTCTGCCGATGAAATTAAAAAGGCTAGGATAATTGCCATGGTGTGGGTTATTATTTCCTTAACAGCTGCTATTTTTGTTGGTTTAGTAGGTATGATTTATTTACAAGTGCCTCTTAAAGATGCAGCTATGGAAACCGTGTTTATGGTAATGGCCAAGAATATATTCCCTGTAGTTATAGCGGGAATATTTTTAGCTGCAGTATTAGCGGCTATTATGAGTACGGCTGATTCTCAATTATTAGTTACCGCGTCTGCTATTTCCGGTGATATATATAAAGTATTTTTCAGAAAAAAAGCTTCTGAAAAAGAATTATTATGGGTTAGTAGATTCACCGTTATTGGAGTGTCTATTATATCCTTCATATTAGCCTTAAATCCCAATAGCTCGGTGTTGAAGTTGGTTGCATATGCTTGGGCCGGTTTTGGGGCTGCTTTTGGTCCTGCTGTTCTCCTTTCTTTATTCTGGAAGAGAATGACCCGCAATGGAGCCCTGGCTGGTATTATTACGGGAGGGATAACGGTAATAATTTGGCGAAATCTAACGGGTGGAATTTACGATTTATATGAAATTGTTCCTGGTTTCCTTTGTGCTCTTATTGCCATAGTCATCGTAAGTTTGCTTGATAAAGAGCCTTCCGGAGAGATTATTGCTGAATTTGATAAAGCAACCATAGAGTAAAGTAAAATATAGAGTGAGTAAAACATAGGTCAATTTATAAATTGATCTATGTTTTTTCTTTTTTGGGGCAGCCCTCAAACATTATTATTTGTTTTTAGGGAAGTATAAAAAAGTAATATAGTACCTGGAGGTTAATCCATGGGACTTTGAGGTTATGGAGTGCTTGATATTACTTAAAACAAAAAGGAATAAATAATTAAGTAAGTTATATATTACCTATAAAAGGAGGGATAAAGATGCAAGGTAAAATGCTGATTAGCGATGAAGTTTTTTTAGAGATTGCCAAAACTGCTATGTTAAATGTAAATGAAGTATCTTTACAAGAGCGCAAAAGTACATTAGGAGGGATAACACAGATTTTTGCTGAACGTTTTACACCACAAATATCTGTGAAAAAGTATGATGATGAAGAGGAAGAGGAAAAGAATTCGGTTGCATTAGATTTAAAGTTGACTTTGCTTTATGGCGTAAGTATACCTGAAACAGTTAAACGGGTACGGGAAACAATTACTAAGGAAATAGAGGAAATGACGGGATATAAGGTAGAATATATTGATGTTTATGTTGATAAACTTATAAAGGCTGAAAAATTACAATCAGAAGAAGTTAAAGAATAATATAGGGCAGATATGCTTCGCTAAAGGGCGAAGCATTTTTATTTATAACCCCCAAAAGGTGGAGTATTAGCGGTTGCAGCAAAAGGACAAAATATAGTATCGTAGATATGCAGGAATTCTATTTTTAGAAATTGAATAACAAACTATTACCTTTGTTTAAGACTATTAAAAAGACCTAAATGGAAAAAATAAACAGTAAAGGAGAAGACAAGATATGGAAAAAACACTAATAAAAAAAATAATAAGAAACCCACAAGAATATATAAATAAACGTTTAAAGCTTAATGGATGGGTAAAAACAGTGAGGTCATCTAAGGCTTTCGGTTTTATAGAATTAAATGATGGATCAATTTTTACTAATCTTCAGGTGGTATTCGAAGAGGGGTTATCTAATTTTAGTGAAATATCAAAACTTCTTATCAGTTCATCCCTTGAAGTAGAGGGTATTTTAGTAGAATCTCCCGGAGCAAAACAGCCTTTTGAATTAAAAGCAGAAAAAATAGAGATATTGGGGACCTCAAGCCAGGATTATCCTTTACAAAAGAAGAGGCATTCTTTTGAGTTTTTGCGGTCAATGGCTCATTTAAGGCCTCGAACCAATACCTTTTCTGCTGTGTTCAGAGTTAGGTCCATAGTTTCTTATGCTATACATAAGTTTTTTCAGGAAAGAGGGTTTGTTTATGTTCATACTCCTTTAATAACAGGTAGTGATGCTGAAGGGGCAGGGGAGATGTTTAGGGTAAGTACCCTTGATTTGGCTAATCTTCCTAAAGGGGAAAAGGGCTCCATAGATTTCTCACAAGATTTTTTCGGAAAAGAAACTAATCTAACGGTGAGCGGACAGTTGAATGTAGAAACTTATTGTATGGCTTTTAATAGAGTGTATACTTTTGGTCCAACCTTCCGGGCAGAAAATTCTAATACACCTAGACATGCTGCAGAATTTTGGATGGTAGAGCCGGAAATAGCCTTTGCTGATTTACAGGATAACATGGCCCTGGCCGAAGATATGTTAAAATATGTGATAAATTATGTGCTAGAAAATGCACCGGAAGAAATGGAGTTCTTTAATAAGTTTATTGATAAAACCCTTTTTAATCGCTTGAAAAACATTGTGGATTCTGATTTTGCACAAATTACATATACTGAAGCAATTGACTTATTGAAAAAAGTAAATGACAAATTTTCTTATCCCGTAGAATGGGGTTGTGATTTACAAACGGAGCATGAACGCTATTTGACAGAGAAAGTTTTCCAAAAACCAGTTTTTGTTATTAATTATCCCAAGGACATTAAAGCCTTTTACATGAGACTTAATGAGGACGATAATACTGTGGCAGCCATGGATTTGTTAGTACCGGGAGTAGGAGAGATTATCGGCGGTAGTCAAAGAGAAGAAAGATTAGATGTATTGGAAAAAAGAATGGAAGATCTAGGACTTAATAAGGAAGATTATTGGTGGTACTTGGAGATTAGAAAATATGGTGGAACTAAGCATACGGGGTATGGTTTGGGGCTGGAGAGGTTAATCATGTATCTAACCGGAATGACAAATATCAGGGATGTTATCTCTTTTCCCAGGACTCCAAAGAATGCTGAGTTTTAATATGATTATTTGATTCAAGAATATTGTTTATGAAGAAAGGAAAGATGATTAATGGCTAATAATCCTGTAGTGACTATTGAAATGGAAGGGGGAAACAAAATTAAGGCTGAACTTTATCCTGAAATTGCTCCTAACAGTGTAAAAAATTTTATTTCCCTGATACAAGAAAATTTCTACGATGGTTTAATTTTTCACCGTGTGATACCGGGATTTATGATTCAGGGAGGATGCCCGGAAGGATCAGGGATGGGAGGCCCTGGTTATGGTATCAAAGGAGAATTTAGCGATAATGGGTTCCCTAATACATTAAAGCATGATAGGGGAGTACTCTCTATGGCTAGAGCTATGAGCCCTAATTCTGCTGGTTCTCAATTTTTTATTATGACAGAAAAAGCTCCCCACCTAGATGGTCAATATGCTGCTTTTGGAAAAGTGATAGAAGGAATGGAAGAAGTCGATAGAATCGTTAAAGTAGACAAAGATTTTATGGATAAGCCTTTAGAAAACCAAACCATGAAAAAGGTTACTGTAGACACTTTTGGAGTTGAATATGGAGAAGTAGAAAAACTCTAAAGTGGATTTTTCTCAGTGGGGTTTAGTACAATGACAAAAAAGGTTTCGTGACGAAGCTAATTCGTCCACGAAACCTTTTTTATTTTAAGCTAATGAGAGATTGGTAGTACTTCTTATATGATTTTCTACCAGCTTTATAAATAATTTGTGAAAAGCAATATTCGTAGTTAATTCCGGATGAAAGGAGGTAGCTAGCAAATTTCGCTGTTTTACAGCGACTATCCTGTTATTAATAGTTGCTAATACTTCTACATCTTTTCCTACTTTTTCTATCCAGGGAGCTCTGATAAAAACTAAAGGAAAGTCTTTTATAGATAGTTGGGGGATATCTAGTGAACAAGTAAAACTCTCCAATTGGCTACCGTAGGCGTTGCGTCTTACAGATATATCCATTATTCCTAAATGTACATAATCCTCGTTTATTATTGTCTTAGCCATAAGAACCATACCTGCGCATGTTCCCCAGAGGGGCATTCCTTCTTTAACCCTCTTGATAATAGGATCCGCTAGCTTAAAATCCCTTAGGAGTTTGCCTATGGTAGTGCTCTCTCCTCCCGGAATAATTAACCCTGCTACTAATTCTAAATCATGAATTGTTTTAACTCTCAAGGGCTGTACATTATCAATAAGACCCAGTGACTTTATATGTTCATCAACAGACCCTTGTAAGCCCAGAACACCTATATTAATCATGCTTACCAGCCTCTATCTGCCAGAATATTTTCAGGGTTTATTTGAGGTATTTCCAGTCCATACATTGCTTGCCCCAGGTCTTCCGATACCTCAGCTAATATTTGAGGGTCATTATAGTAAGTTGCGGCCTTTACTATGGCTTTAGCCATTTTTTCAGGATTGGAAGATTTAAAAATCCCGGAACCAAC
>JAHDSB010000145.1 GCA_018433015.1 Clostridia bacterium
GTATAGTTTTGTTGTTGACATAACTTAATTATACTGGATTGCCGGGTCCTTCGGGACCCGTTTTTCTATTTATGAGTATAACAAAAAGGGGCTTGTTACACATTGGACTATTCAGTCCATTGTGCAACAGCCCCTTTTTTAATGTGTTATTTGTTGAAATTAAGGGATAAGGAAAGTAATATGCTACATTAACTACATTAAGAATAAAATTGCTACACATACAGCCACAACTAAACCAGTTATAACTGGGATTAAGTTCTTTCTTACTAAATCTAAAACTGGTACACCACAGATACCGGCAACTGCCACTAAGGAACTCCAAGCAACTAAAGTACCACCACCAAACCAGATAGCACCCATTTGACCCAAAGAACCAAGGGTAGCGGCAACGTTGGCATCTCCACCAGCCATAGCACCGGCCAGAGTACCTACAACAGGTAAGCCGGAAAAACCGGAACCGTCTAAGCCGGTAATAGCACCGATGGCTAGGAGACCAAAGCCGGCTAAGAAACCAGTAGGAGGAATAGCACTGGCGATGATTTGACCAATGTCGAATAAGAATCCGGGAGCACCTTCTGCTAAAATAGCAGGTGCAAAATCGTTGCTCCCCAGGAAGAAGAAGCCTGCAATCGGGATAATGGGACCCATTACTTTGAAGGCAAATACTAAACCATCTGCAATACAATCTGCTACAGTGTCTAAACCGCTGATTCCATCACTTATAAAGGAGTTAACACAGATGATCAATAAGGCCACACCACCCAGGAGTGCTGAGGAATCTCCACCTTTAACATCAAATACAAACATACTTATAATTACTAATAACATTGATATTGCTAATATCCAAGAGAGAAGTTTAGCTTTTCCAGGTTTTGCATCGTCACCTTTTATAGCTGTAGCTGCTTCACTTGTGGCTGCTGCTTCTGCATATGCTTGAGGATTGAAGGTATTAACATCTTTTTTATTCATAAACCAAGCCAGCGACATGGCGGTAATACCAGTAATTAGTGATAAAATTGTTACTTTAGTTGTAACCAGTTCAACAGGAACACCAGCTGCACCTGCTGTAATACCAGGGGCTGCCTGAATTAATGTATCAGCAGCAAGGGTCATTCCTTGTCCCGCAAGGGATAGGGCCATAGCTGCCATCATTGGTGGTAATCCTGCTCTAATAGCTGCTGGTATCAACAATGCACCTAAAAGAGGGGCAGCGGGAGTAGGCCAGAAGAATAATGAAATAATAATAGTTGCAACTATCAAAATAATATAACTAATAAGAGGACCATTCATCATTTTATTCATTGGCTTGACGATTAATTCATCGGCATGTTCTTTTTGCAGTGATTTCAGTAATGCAACCATTAAACCGATAATTAAGAAAATTCCAAATAACTCTTTAGCTGCCACCAAACTCGCTCTATATACAACCTGGACACCAGGTACTAGGCCTCCAAAAAAATGCCAACCGATGATAAAAGTAAAAGCGACACATGGAATAACAACATTACGGCGGAAAATCATTGTTGCAACAATAAGTAAAACACCAATTACATAAATCCAATGAGCAGTAGTCATATTGTACCTCCATTTTTTCATATTCGATTCAACAAATTATACAACTAACTCTTTACTTATATATTATTTTTACATCACCACCTTATTTTTGATATATTATTTACTTTTAGTTTATTTTATCACACAATTATGAAATATAAAACCTATATTTTATAAAATGGTGATCATTTCTATAAATTTTGACTAATAAATATAACATATCAATAACCTCAAGAGTTATCTGCACGCCTTTATATAATTTTTATATAAATTTTCTAGTAGATATAAATAGTTAAAAAAAGTCCAGAAACAGAAGTATGATCTGTTTCTGGACTCCTTTACAGTAAACAAGCTAAAAATATATGTTAGTTTAGTTAAGGTTTATATTAACATAATATCTAAACCTTTTTAAATGGTATTAATTGTTACATCATAAATAAGATAGCAACGAAAGCACTAACAAACAGGCCAGCTAAAACTGGGATTAGGTTTTTTCTCACTAAATCTAAAACTGGCACACCGCAGATGCCGGCAACTGCCACTAAGGAACTCCAAGCAACTAAAGTACCTCCGCCAAACCAAATGGTACTTACCTGCCCTATAGAACCAAGGGTAGCGGCAATATTAGCATCTCCACCAGCCATAGCACCGGCCAAAGTACCAACAACAGGTAAACCGGAGAAACCGGAACCGTCTAGACCGGTGACAGCACCGAGGGCTAATAGTCCAAAGCCGGCTAAGAAACCTGTAGGAGGAATAGCAGTTGCAATAATCTGACCGATATCAAATAAATAACCGGGAGCACCTTCTGCCAGGATAGCAGGTGCAAAATCATTGCTTCCTAAATAGAAGAAACCGGCAATAGGAATAATGGGACCCATTACTTTAAAGGCAAATACTAAACCGTCTGCTATACAATCTGCTACAGTGTCTAAACCTGAAACACCATCACTAATAAAGGAGTTAACAGAAATAATTATTAAAGCTACACCACCTAGTAGTGCTGAGGAATCTCCTCCTTTAATATCAAATAGGAACATACAGATTATTACTAATGCCATGGAAATAACTATTAACCAAGATATAAATTTAGCTTTTTTAAAATTAATGCTTTCAGGGTTATTAGAATTTTCAGCATCCTTCGTGGCTGCGGCTTCTATATAAGTTTGGGGATTAAAGGTATTAATATCTTTTTTATTCATAATCCAAGCAAGAGATATAGCTATAATACCAGTAATTAGGGATAAAAATGTCACTCTAGATGTTACCAATTCTACAGGGATACCGGCCGCACTTGCCGTTAAACCCGGCGCTGCTTGGATTATAGCATCAGAAGCTAGAGTCATACCTTGTCCCGCGAGGGCTATGGCCATTGCTCCCATCATAGGTGGTAAGCCCGCTCTAATGGCTGCCGGAACTAACAAAGCACCGAGTAGAGGGGCAGCGGGGGTTGGCCAGAAGAATAAGGAAATAATAACAGTTGCGATTACCAAAATAAGATAGCTGATTAACGGACCCTTCATCATCTTATGCATAGGTTTTATAATTACTTCATCAGCACGTTCTTTTTGCATAGATTTTAATAAAGCTACCATAAATCCAATGATTAAAAAGATACTTAACAGTTCTTTGGCTGCTACTAAGCTTGCATTGAAAACGACTTGAACAGCAGTGACCATGTTACCACCAAAAAAGTACAAACCAATAATAAAGGTAAAAGTGATACATGGAATAACAACATTACGACGCAAAATCATGGTTGCGATTACAACCAAAACACCCAAGACATAAAGCCAATGAGCAATAGTCATGTTATACCTCCCATTCTTGTTTTCTTAGATGAACTAATCACACTGAACAGATAATTATATGTATTTTTTACAACACCCCCTTATTTAGAGAATATTTTTATATTTACTATATTTTATCATACAATTACACAACTTAAAATCTATTTTATCTATAAAAGTAAAAAAAATATATATTTTTTTGAATTAACTATATATTAATGATAATTAATATAAGTTAACTAAATATTATTATTGAATGTTTATTTTTATGTTGGTGACTATGGGAAAATGTAAAAGGATTGGTATCTTAGATTAAGAGCTTTGAAAATTAGTTTATAATACATAAACATATGGCAGGAGAGAGAATTTGGTTCCACCAACTCCTAATAAATAAATAATACTTGAACCTCAAAAGCGATATTGAGGGTTCAAGTATTATTAGAATTCCTATGTAAAAAGTTAAAGATTAAATACTTTCTTTATACCTTCTCTGGGTATTACGCAGTACAAGGTCAGCTGTTACAGCTAAGAGGATAAGAATGCCACCTGTCAAACCATATATAGAAGGTTTTTCTCCCCAGAAGATTAGCACCCAGATAGGATTTAAAACTGCTTCTAAGAGGGCAAGAACGCTGGCTCTAAGTGGTTTAATATATTTTAAGCCCGTAGCATATAAGACGTAAGAAAGACCGATTTGAAAAACACCCAAGTATAGAAGCCTTAGCCAGCTGCCTGTGGTGAGCAGGCCTATGTTTATAGTTAATTGTGGAGCAAAGGGTAATATCAAAAGGGCACTCATAAGATTGGAAAGAGATACTAAGCTCATCCCGGGAAGCCAGCTTAATTGGCGGAGATTTAGAGTCATAGCGGCAAAAGCAATACCGCTACTTAAAGCAATTAGATTACCTAAAAAGCTGCTACCGCTTTTAGGTTCAGAAAGTACACAAATGATACCTAAGGCAATAAAAACAACAGGGACTACGCTCTGCCATTCAGGTTTTTCTTTTTTAATAAAAGTAATGTATAAAAAAATAAACAAAGGTGCTGTATTTTGTAAAGCGATAGCATTAGCAGCTGTAGTAAATTTAGTAGCACAACAAAAGGCTACAACCAGCCAGGTATATGCTAATATATATAAACAAAGGTTTTTCGTAACTTTTATATGTTTTATTCGTAAAAAGGGCAATAAAGCAAGCCCTGCAATGGCTGATCTTAAGGCACTTATAAGTATGGGGTCGGCAGGGACTGCTTTAATAAATAAACCTCCCGTACTCCACATTATTGCTGCAAAAGCTACATAAATTGTACCCAACCACATATTGTTCATTATTAGATCATCCTTTTTTCCGTTAAAATAGTTTATATAGTAAGAATCATTTAAGCTCATATAAATAACATTTTAACAGAAATAAAGGAAAATGGTATGGGTTACCATGTATATATTGTAGATTTTCAAAAAGAATTTTTTAAAGGACGATTTGCCGCGATTAAAGGACAATACGCCTATATTTTTTTATAGGCCTTCCCACAGTTCCATATTCGAGATTTGATTCCACTTCATTAACTTGAATGAGATACTCTAGATATCTTCTGGCAGTTACCCGGGAAATTCCTAAATGATCGGCAATTTCATCTGCAGTTAAAAAGTCATCCCTGGTTTTAAGAAAATCTTTTATTGTGCTCAAAGTGTATAAACTTAGTCCTTTGGGTAAATCCGTAGATTTTGATTTATCTTGTTTGACGATTAAGTCAATATCCTTTTGACAGAGAGATTTTTTGCTTAGTTTTTGTACCATCTGCGAATAATTGGAAAGGGAAGAGTTGAGTCTTTCCAAACGAAAAGGTTTAATTATATAGTCAATTACTCCATATCTTAAGCCTTCTTTTAAATGAAGAGGATCCTGAGAAGCAGTTACCATAATTACGTCCATATCTAGGCCCTTTTGACGCATTTCTTTTAAGAATTCCAAGCCATTTTTTTGGGGCATGAAGATGTCTAAAATAACTAAATTGGGTTTGAACTTATTAATGGCTTCAATTCCTGTTGCACCGCTACGGGCTGAGGCTACAACAGTAAAACCAGGGCAAGCTTGGACTACTTTACTATTTATTTCAATGACCATAGGATCATCTTCTATAATAAGTACCCGTATATCTTCCATATTAACATAACCTTTCTTTTGGAATAATTATTTGGAAAGAGGCACCGCCTTCAGATTTATTTTGATAAGCAATAGTACCTTTTTTTGCTTTAACAAAGTTCTTAATTAAGGCTAAGCCAATACCTCTATTCTCAGTTCCTTTAGTAGTAAACCCTCGGTTAAATATTTTTTCTATGTCATTTGCAGCAATACCTATACCCCAATCTTCCACTTCAATTAGAATTTCTTCCTCGGTTTCATTAATTAAAAGTCTGACTTTACGATTGCTTTTAGATTTAAGAGGATCTACGGCTTCAAAAGCGTTATCAATTAAGTTGCCAAGGATGCTTATTAGCTGACCGTTAACTTCTTGGGGGAAAATAGAATATATATTACAACGTTTATCAAAAATCAGTTTTATTTTTTTTTCTTTAGCCAAAACTAGTTTACCTAATAAGAGACCGCCGATAAGGGGGTCCTTTATTCGTTTTACTATAATATCTACAGTATCCTGGGACTTCTCGTTAATATCCATGATAAAATTAAGAGCTTTATTATATTTGCCTAATTGTAAGAGCCCTGCAATTGTATGGAGTTTATTTTTAAACTCATGACTTTGGGCCCTTAATGCATCTACATACCTTTTTACACCTGTTAATTCTTCCGCTAATTTTTGCACTTCAGTCATATTCCTAAAACTTGCCACAGCGCCAACTATTTCACCATTAATAATAAGAGGAACTCTGCTGGTGATTACTCTATGCTCAAAGAATAGTTGAGGTTGATCAGTTTCTGGGATTCCAGTCTTAAGTACTTTAGGTAGCTCTGTATTAGGAACCACATCTGTGACTGGTAAGCCGATTACATTTTTGTCCTTTAATCCCAAGAGATTTTTAGCTTCTTCATTCATTACAGTGATTAATCCTTGTTTATTTATGGCGATAATCCCTTCACGAATTGCACTGAGTATTACTTGTTTTTCTTCGAAGATAGTAGCGATTTCAATAGGTTCTAGACCGAAGATAGCCTTTTTTATGTTACGAGCTAGATAAGCAGCTCCCAGGAAACCGATCAAAAGGCCAATAATTAAAGATTTTATTATTTTATATTTAATTAAAACTACAGATTTTTCTACATCATTTAAAAGTATTCCCACAGAAACTGCTCCCACCTGGTAAGAACCTTGGTATACAGGCACAAAAGCTCGTAAAGAAGGACCTAAGGTACCTATAGAATTAGAGACATATTCTTTTCCTTTTAATACTTCTTTTTCATCATTTCCTACGAATTTTTTTCCTATTCTATCTTTAATGGGGTGTGAGTACCTAATGCTATTTCTATCTATCACAACTACAAATTCTGTATTAGTGTTTTTACGTATTTCTTCAGCTAAGGGATCAATTGTTAGGGAACCATCTTTTTTACCTAAATTGTTTTGTATATCCGGTATACTTGCCACAGTACGTGCTATATCTAGAGCTTGATTTGCAATATGTTTTTCAGTGGCCACACTTACATAATCTACAATAAAATAGCCGGCGATACTTATGGATATAAGGAAAACCATAATAATTAGAAGAAAAATCTTGGTCTGCAAGGTGATCTTCATGAAAACACATCCTAGAATTTATTGTTAAATAAGCTAAATATCTCTTAGTTGATTTTAAGGATATATTAAAAATAAAAATATTTAATATTATAAATATTTTTGAATAGACTGTCTATAATATAAGCTATGTAATATATACCAAGCAAAAAAGGGAGTGTTGCAAAACTACTTTTAAAGTAGTTAGCAGCCCTCCTTTTTTCTATATAAAATAAATAAAACACCAGAGTATTTAAGAAAAAACTTTTGGTGTTTTTTGATTGCTGATTTTAGGCATAGTTTAATAA
>JAHDSB010000091.1 GCA_018433015.1 Clostridia bacterium
TAATGAAAGAAAGAAAAAAGAAAAGAATAATATCTCTAAAAAGGATGTTTCAAGATATCTGCAGAAGCAAAAAAATAAAGGTGATGAGTTTAAGAATACTGCGTTAGCAGAAGCCCTAGCTAAGCTTAAACAAAAATAAAATGGAGTAAATCATATAAAGATAACCCCTGAGTATTCTAAAAACACTCAGGGGTTATTATTTGCTTATTACTTCATTATATTTATGAGTTTGTTATTCTTTCTTCCAAATCCTCAAAGTATTCTTGACGTTCCAATTTATAAAGAAGTTTTTCTTCCAATTCGTCTTTCTTGGTCATCAGTTCTTGTAATTTTACATAATCACTTATATTTTTAGCTATTTCCTCTTCTAAGTGGGAAAGATCGTTTTCTAAGGTTACGATCTCGGTTCCTATATTTTCATATTCCAGCTTTTCTTTATAAGAGAATTTTGGTTTGGGCTGTCTTTCTCTTACTTTTTTTGTTTGCTGTTGTTTCTTTTCTGCATTTTCTTTAGCCTCAGCTTTTTGGGTAAGCTTTTTATATTCCATAAAATCAGAGTAATTGCCTGTATGTTCCAGGATGATGCCCTGACCTTCAAAGGAAAAGATTCTGTCACAAGTCCTATCTAAAAAGTATCTATCGTGGGATACTGAGATTACAGCTCCGTTAAACTCGTCTAAATATTCTTCCAAAACTTTTAGGGTATCTATATCCAAATCATTAGTGGGTTCATCCAAGAGCAGAACGTTAGGAGTCCCCATTAAAACTTGGAGCAGATAGAGACGCCTTTTTTCACCGCCTGAAAGTTTGGAGATATATGTCCATTGCAAGTCAGGAGGAAAAAGAAATCTCTCCATCATTTGAGAAGCACTAATTTTAGTACCGTCTGCTGTAGTAATAAATTCGGCAGTATTTTTAATGTACTCGATAGCTCGGAGCTTTTGATCCATATCTTCCGATTCTTGAGAGAAGTAGCCGATTTTCACAGTAACTCCAATATCGATTGCACCCCTATCGGGAGAGAATTTCCCAGCTAAGATATTAAGTAAGGTGGATTTTCCTATGCCATTATTACCGATAATGCCAATACGGTCATTTTTTAGCAGAATATAACTAAAATCTTTGATTAAATAAGTCTTGTCAAAGGACTTACTAATATTGTTTATCTCTATGATTTTTTTACCTAGCCGGGCATGCCCCACGGATATATCCAGCTTTGTATCATCAGTAGTATATTTTGTATCTTTAAGTTCCTCAAATCTTTGGATTCTAGCTTTTTGTTTGGTAGTGCGGGCTTTAGCCCCTGTTCTAATCCATTCCAGTTCTTTTTTATAGAGGTTTTGACGCCTTTTTTCAAGGGTGGATTCTAATTGTTTTCTTTCAATTTTCTTTTCTACAAAGTAAGAATAATTGCCCTGGTAAGTATATAAGCTGCCGCAATCAAGTTCTATTGTTTTATTTACTACCCGATCAAGGAAATATCTATCATGGGTGATTATGAGGAGAGCTTTTTTTCTGCTATCTAGGTAACTCTCTAACCAATCGATAGTCTCATTATCCATATGGTTAGTGGGCTCATCCAGGACAAGTAGATCACAGGGAGTTATTAGAGCCCCTGCTAGGGCAACACGTTTTTTTTGACCTCCCGATAAAGTCCCTATTTTTGCAGTAAAATCACGTACCCCGAGTTTAGTGAGAATGGTTTTTACTTGGCTTTCCAACTCCCAGGCATCTAGTGCATTAACTTCAGCACTAGCTTTTATAAGTTTATTTTGTAGAGTAGAATCCTTGGGCCTTTGGGCCATCTCGTCCAGGATTAATTCATACTCTCTAATAGCCTTGATAGCAGGAGAATTTCCTTTAAAGACTTGTTCCAGCACCGTAGCTTCGTAATCAAACTCAGGATTCTGGGGAAGATACTCGATGAAAACGTCTTTGGGAATTTTAATGGTACCGGAGTCAGGGGCATCATATCCAACTAAGAGCTTAAGCAAGGTAGATTTCCCTGTCCCGTTAATGCCAATTAAACCAATTTTATCAGTATCGTCTATATAAAAAGAGACATTATCAAATAGGATTTTTTCACCATAGCTTTTTCTAATATTTTCAACAGAAACAACATTCATAATAACCATCCTTTGGGGTAAATAATTTCTTTTTTAATAATGATAACTATATTTCGCCGTTAACCCGGAGACGTACAGTACTTACATTTTGCAGATTGTATTTTACAGGAATAATACAATAATCATAGGTAATGTTACCCAACTGTATATTATGTTGGGTTAATAATGTATCGCTTTTTTGCTTTAAGATTTTCTTTGTTTTATTGAGGGCGTCAGGACTCATGTCTTGTGTAGTGCTAGTGATTTCTAATTGATATTGTGCTTGGAAAGCCCCTGCTGCCATGATTGCAAGATTATTTTCCAAGGGCATTAATTCATATGGAAAGAGCCAGTAATCCTTTACAGAGTCAAGAAAGCTTATTACAGGTATCTGTCCTGAATAGAGATTATTTTGTTCCAAAACATTTTTTAGATCGTTGTTTTTTGCTGCTAGCTCAAATTCCTTTCTCCAGGGGTAATATGGGGGCATAGTTAAACCATGTAAATATGCAAAAGGTGTGGAACAGCGAGGTGTGCCTTTTTGGACCATATTAATTTGCAGAAAATTATTTTTCTGTTCTGTTAGCACAAAGCAGTCTTTTTCCCCAGTAATAAGGCTAGCCCCTATCAGGCTTGAGGCCAAGAGGGATTGCCAAGAATTAATAGGAGAAGCTAAAATACCTTCTAAATTGGTAAGGGTACCGTTGCCTTGCAGGAAAAAGAGAGGGGAATTTATAGTTAGTTCTTGAAGAATTTCTAAGATACTTGTCATTACTTTTTTTATTTCATTATAAAGGAGAAGATTTAAAAATAACATATTTTCTCTTACTAAATAATTAGAGACATTATAGATATGGGAAGGAAAAATTTTAAATTTTCCCTTTCCCATTTTATAAAGAGCACTAATTACCGACTTTTCTCGCTCTTCATTAAAATTTGCGAAAGCGTTATTTATTGCTATTTTATCAATCCCCTTATCACTTAAATAAGCGATAAAATTTGCCAGTTTAGCTTGAGTTTCTCTAGAATCTGTGCTTAACAAATATAAATTGTAAATATTAAGATCAATATTAGCAAATGATTTCTCGATTTTAAACTGTTCATGAGGGGTAGAACTTCCTATTTGTATATAGCCCAGAGAACTGGGGGGGATGTCTGGGAGAAGATAGGTAAAATCCATTATAAATAAGAGATTTTCAAGTTCCTGGGGTTTTATGTTATTGAATCTCATAAAATTCTGGAGCATATCCTTTAAATCTCTGATTGTACAATAATTCTCCCTTCTGCTGGCAATAACTATTTTCCCCATTCCCAGTAACAAATCAATAGTTTTTTCTTTGATGATTAACACTAGACGTTTTTTCATTTTCATCACCTAATAATAATAATTAAAGTAGAGTTCTTCTAAAGATTTATAGGGAGATTTATAACCGAAACATTGGGGACCTACGATATTAAGGGCGTCCTTAGTTTTCCAAACTAGTGGTGCGGGAGTGCCTAGTACAGCGATATTCATACCGGGAGAGATAGTATTATTATTAATAGGTTTTAAGGTATCAATATCAATCATGCTAATAAGATCAGGAACCATGGCAGCCAATTTATTATTTTTATAAGCAATTAGATTTTCATTTTGGGTTAGGATTTGTAAAGTCTCCTCCTGATAATCTTTGATGCCCTTTAAATAGATAGCTTGCCAGTGCTTATGTTCAATATTCTCGATTTGTTGAACAGTTCCTATAAAAAGCTCGATACATGCCCCATAGATGGAATTTCTAGTAGTTTTAATCAAATTATATAGCATATCTTCATATGAAGTATAAGTCGTAAAAACTCTGCCAATTTCATAGGCCAAGGTAAATGTATGGGGTATTAAAATTTTTTGCAGCTCCTTACCTTTCGTAGGACAAGTGGCAAAAAAACCGATATTATCTACTTGACTAAGGATGTGTCGTATATTCAGTTCTAACATAAAATTATCTTTATCATCAAATTCATAGACTTTTTTTTCCGTATTAGAAAAAACAAAAGGTCTAAGGGCTTGATTATTAAGGTGAAAAGTTGTCATCTGGAGTTCGGGAAAAGCTCTGCCAATACAATCTCCATTAATAAGAGGCAGTTTTGCTAGCCCTGCAACGCAGAGAGGATAAAGGATGTTTACTCCGGCGCATTCTAGGGTGAATAGCCCGGCTAGGGGAGAATTTATGGACTTGGATAACCTGTTCAGGGCTTCTAAGCTTTCCTGTCCCGTGCAGAAAAAATCATCTACTACTTCTGGCGACCCTACCAAACCCGTGGCTGCATATACTTTGTCTTCTGCTAATTCTTCTATATCCAGAAGAGGAACGGTAAGTACTTTAGAAAAAATTTTTTGACATAATAACAGGATATTGTCGGGTTTGCCCCCACCCCCTGCACCTAGAAAAATACTGCCTAGGTAAAGGGGTTTTATCCAGCTTTGATCAATATATTTCATTAGTCAGTATCCTCCTAATTTATTTTAGCTAGCCAGCGGTATAGTGTAGCTAAACTTATATTAAGATGCTGGGCTAACTTTTTTTTGTCCTCGGTGCCTCTGCCAAATTTATCTAAGAGTATTAATAGTTCTTGGGGAGAGGGTTTCCCTGTTTTATTAGGCTTCATTTGTTTGATATGTGGCGGCGAGGTTATTTCTGTATTTATCTGGTTAAACTTGCGTTCAGATTGCATATAGGTTGGCAAATCATTATTGCTAATAACACTTTTATTTGTCATGGTTACACAATATTCAACTACATTCATTAATTCCCTCACATTGCCAGGCCAATTATAGTTTTTGAGGGTGTTCATGCTTTCATAGGAAAAGGTCATGAAGTCCTTCTTTTGCAAGAGACAAAATTTTTTTACATAATAAGTGATTAAAAGTTCTATGTCGTCCTTTCTATAATGGAGAGAAGGTATAGTTATAGGTATTACATTTATACGATAGAATAAATCTTCTCTAAATTCACCTAGCTGTATTTGTTCTTCTAAGTTTTGATGGGTGGCACAAATTATGCGCACATCAATAGGTATCTTTTTATTGCTTCCTACAGGTTCTACATATCGTTCTTGCAAAAATCTTAGAAGTTTTACTTGGAGAGTAAGGGGCATGTCTCCTATTTCATCTAAAAAGATAGTCCCATTATGGGCCAGTTGAAATTTCCCAATATTACCTTCTTTTTTTGCCCCTGTAAAAGATCCTCCTTCATACCCAAAAAGTTCACTTTCCAGAAGATTTTCCGGTATAGCTGCGCAGTTTAGAGCTACAAAAGGTTCGTTTTGTCGGGGACTTAAATTATGGATAAGTTTAGCATATTCTTCTTTACCTGTACCGCTTTCTCCCCTTAGTAAAACAGTAGTATCTGTGGCAGCAACTTGTTTGATGATTGTTACTATCTTATCTGTCTGAGGGTCTTTCCCGATAATTTTGTTAAAATTTTTAATAGTGTTGTTGTAGTGACCCAATAATTCTTTATGGGCAGAGGTATATTTTATTTTACCCAGCAGTTTATTACCCTGATAGAAATCTTTAGTGTTGACATCCAATACCTTTTTAAAATTATTTTTGGTAATACCCATTTTTTTAGCAGCGTTATTATAGAAAAGAATATTTTCTTTTTTATCATATAGAATTAGGCTGTTAGCCAACATGTTACTAGTAAAATTAAGTAATTGTCGATACAGGGAAATCTCTTCCCGCATGTCTTCGGTAGTAATTAGCACTTTATAGATATGGCTTAAGGTTTGCAGCAATCTTAATTTGTCTTCCGATAAGATGTGGCTTTCTGTTTTTTTGCCTTGTTGGTCCTTTTCCTTAATAAATAGCCACAATAAGCCGAACCCTTTTTCTAATTCTGTAAGGGGAACAAACACTTCGTGTAAAAGGAAGTGTTTATTATCTAAACTTAATTCTTCAGAATTTATAGTAATATGTTGATTTAATAAGAATTTAGTTTTAGCATCATTGATAAAAGCAGGTAAAAAATCAAGGTTGTACTGGCTAGTGCCAGTAGCCCTTAGCAGAAAGCCCTTTTTGGAATAGGAATAAATACGGCAGTTGAGCCCTTGGGCCACAGTATTTAAAAAATCCTGGGATGATATTTTACGCATTCTTCCAACCCTTTCTAAAATCTCATTACTTTCTTATTTTATCATATATAAAAGAAGAAATGAGAAAAACATAGCAAAATGAGAAATATTGCGAAATGCTGAGAAAACAAATACTTAATCGGAATAACAAGAAATAATAGCGAACCATAGATACAATTAATTCCATAAAAATCCTTAATAAAGTAATAAGATCAGCGAAATTTATAAATTTCGCTGATCTTATTTGGCATGGTTATTGCAATAGTATTATCAAAGCGGTTTATCTGCTATAACAAAATATATTTACGGTAGGAAGGAATGGTAGTATGGGTAATTTGCAAGGAATCTCAAAAGATCAAAGACAATCTTGGGGAAGCATCGCCTTTATTTGGATAGGTTCGATGATTTGTGTGTCCTCATTAATGACCGGAGGACTCTTGATTTCCGGATTGAGTGTAATGAAAGCTTTTTGGGCCAGTGTTATTGGCTATGGCATTGTAGTTTTGTATATGTGCTTTCAGGGGATGGAAGCTTCTGATACAGGACTATCTACAGTAGAAATGGCCTCCAGTGCCTTTGGTAAAACGGGAGCGCGTATTCTGATTTCCTTTTCTTTAGGGATAGCTTGTTTAGGGTGGTTTGGTTTTCAGGCTAATATCTGTGGTTCTGCTTTTAGTTCCACTATGGCAACTTTTGGTGTAGATATACCAACCTGGGTTTCTTCACTAATTTGGGGCGTTATTATGCTTACCACGGCCGTTTATGGGTTTAATGCCTTAAAATATTTAAACTATATTGCTGTGCCGGCCTTAATAGCTGTATGTTTTTATGGTTCTTATTCTTCTTTATCTAAACAAGGTTTGGGTATTATCAGTACTTACCAACCGGCTGAACCAATGAGTTTTTTATCAGGATTAGCCCTTACGGTAGGATCTTTTGCTCTAGGTGGTGTAATTGCAGGGGATTATTCCAGATATGCTAGGAGCAGGAAAGATGTAATTAAATCTTCACTTTTTGGTGTAGTACCTGCCGGTATTGCCATGATTAGTATGGGTGGAATTATGAGTTTAACTTCCGGTACTTATGATATTTCCCAGGTGTTAACCGATCTGGGGGTACCTGTATTAGGACTTATTGTACTGATCTTAGCAACATGGACTACCAACACAGTAAATGCTTATTCCGGCGGTCTGGCTATAACAAGTCTTTTCAATTTGGATGATTCTAAAAGAAGCATAGCTACTGCCATTGCCGGTCTTTTAGGCACTATCTTAGCTGTTTGTGGGATTATTGATTATTTTGTTAACTTCTTGATGATTTTGACAGCTGCCTTGCCTCCCATTGCAGGGGTAATGATTGCAGATTATTGGCTAGTGAAAAAAGGAAAACCGGAGAATTTTAAGGTTAAAGAAGAAATGGACATGGTGGGGATTATTTCCTGGCTAATAGGAAGTTTATTGGCTATTCTCGTTAAATACGGAATCCAGCCTATCAATGGGATCATTGTTTCCATGGTAGTTTATTTAGTTATTACTAAGGTGCAAACCAAGGGTAAAACGGAAAGTTTATATAACAAGGAGGAGACAATATGCGAAAACTAGATGTGCAAGCTATTGAGGACATTGCGTTAGGTGCTTCTTTGTTGGGAGCAGGTGGAGGAGGAGATCCTTATATTGGTAAATTAATGGCCTTGCAGGCTGTTAAAAAATATGGTGAAGTAACTTTAATAGACGTGGAGGAAGTCCCTGATGATGCCTTGATCGTACCTACCGCCATGATGGGAGCACCTACGGTCTTAGTAGAAAAGATAGCTAATGGAGGAGAATTTAAGAGAGCTTTTGAAAAGTTGGAGAAGTATTATGGTAAGAAAATATATGCCACTATGCCTATTGAAGCTGGGGGGGTAAATTCCATGATCCCTCTGGCCGTTGCCGCTCAGATGGGGGTGCCCATTATAGATGTGGACGGCATGGGTAGAGCCTTCCCGGAATTACAGATGGTTACCTTTCATTTGCAAGGAGTACATTCTTCTCCCATGGCCATCACAGATGAAAAAGGTAATGTAGCAATTTTGGAAACTATTAGCAATAAATGGTCGGAAGATATAGCGCGGGCTATGACAGTTGCCCAGGGTGGATCAGTGATGGTTTCTATTTACCCTATGACCGGAAAACAGTTAAAACAGTGTGGTATTCGAAATATCATGTCTTATTCCCAGGAGATAGGGAAAGCCATCCGAGAATCTAATAAGTATGATATACCTCCTGTAAAGCAGTTGTTAGATAAAATACAAGGCTTTGAAATTTTCAAAGGAAAGATTGTGGATGTCCTCAGAGAGACTAGGGCTGGTTTCAACTTTGGTACCGTAAAATTAGACGGAGTGGAAGAGTATAAGGGGGATACTTGTGAAGTAGGCTTCCAGAATGAGAACTTAATTGCTAAAAGGGGAGATCGGGTCTTAGTTACAACTCCTGATCTGATCTGTATCACAGATTTAGAAAATATTACGCCTGTAACTACAGATGGCTTAAAATACGGGAGAAGGGTGTTGGTCATAGGTTTAAAATGTGATACCCAGTGGAGGACGGAAAAAGGGATAGAAACTGTGGGTCCTAGATATTTTGGTTATGATGTGGATTATATTCCTTTGGAAGAACGTATGAAAGGAGTAAAATAGCATGATTTATAGATTAGGAGTAGACGTTGGTGGTACTAATACTGATGCAGTAATTATAGATGATAATTTCAAGCTGATTGAGAGCATAAAAATGCCCACCACAGAAGATGTAAGCACTGGTATTTTGCAAGCCATACATTCTGTATTAGAGCAAGCCCAAATAGATAAAAGTCAAATAAAATATGCTATGTTAGGTACAACTCAATGCACTAATGCCATAGTGGAGAGGAAGAAACTCTGTAAGGTGGGTATTATTAGGATTGGCTCTCCTGCAACCCATTCTATAGAACCTATGGTTGACTGGCCGGAAGATTTAAGAAAGACGGTCAGTGAAAACTATTATATTGTTAAAGGTGGATATGAATTTGATGGTAGGGAAATAATAGCTCTTGATGAAGAGGAAATTAGAAGTGTAGCCCGGGACATGAAAGGTAAAGTAGAGGCAATAGCTATTTCCTGCGTATTCTCTCATATTCGTTCAGAGCATGAGGAAAGAGTAGCTAAAATTGTTAAAGAGGAATTAGGGGATATTCCTGTTTCTCTGTCCCACGAAGTTGCTAGTATGGGACTCTTGGAGCGGGAAAATGCTACTATCCTAAATTCTGCTCTAATGAATGTTGCTCAGACTGTTACAGAAGGTTTTAAACAGGGATTACTAAAAGAAGGTATTGAAAATGCGGAAATATATTTATGTCAAAATGATGGAACTTTGATGAGTGTGGAATACACCAAGAGATTTCCTATTTTGACTGTAGCTTGTGGTCCCACTAACAGCATTAGAGGTGCTTCTTTCTTAAGTAAAATGAAGAACGCTATTGTCTTAGATATTGGAGGAACTACTACAGATATAGGTGTAATTGTTAATGCCTTTCCGCGGGAGTCATCTCAAGCAGCAGAGGTAGGTGGTGCCAGAACGAATTTCCGGATGCCGGATATCCTTGCTATAGGATTAGGCGGAGGTACAATAATTAGGGAAAATGCTGGACAAATAAAAGTAGGACCTGATAGTGTGGGATATAAAATAACAGAAAAAGCTTTAGTTTTCGGCGGGGATACCTTAACAGCTACCGATATTGCAGTGAGGCTAGGTATGTCTGAAATAGGAGATGCAACTAAAGTATCCCATATTGATAAATTTTTTGCCGAAAAAGTAATGGATAAAATGATGGAATTAATTGAAGAAGGCATCGATAAGATGAAACTTTCTTCTGAACCTGTACCCGTTGTATTAGTTGGCGGGGGAGGTATCATTGTCAGGGATGGGTTAAAAGCTGTATCGGAAGTTATCAGACCGGATAATTTCCCGGTAGCAAATGCTATAGGTTCTGCTATTTCCCAAGTTAGTGGGACCTTTGAGAAGCTCTTTACCCTGGATAGTATTACAAGAGATGAAGCAATAAAACAAGCTAAAGAAGAAGCCGCAAATATAGCCGTTAAAGCAGGGGCAGATCCTGAAAGCATTGAAATAGTAGAGATAGAAGATGTGCCGTTAGCTTATCATCCTGGTAATGCTACGAAAATAAAAGTAAAAGCAGCAGGAAATTTAGCAGTTTAAAAAATAATAAAACTTGCTATTCCTCTGTATTTATGATATAAAAGTAATGAGTGTTAAAAAGACGTGAACAACTAGAATAATCTTTAGGCCTCAGGTTTTCTGGAAGGACAAAGGATTTGAAGTTATTCCGCTTTTTAGATTTAATTTTTTAAGTTTAAGGGAGGCCTGCAGTAATGCAAGGAAAAGTAAAATGGTTTAATGCAGAAAAAGGTTACGGATTTATTGAAAGTAATGAAGGTGGAGATGTTTTTGTTCATTTCTCTGCTATTCAAGCTGAAGGATTTAAGACCTTAGAAGAAGGACAGGCGGTAGAATTTGATGTAGTTGAAGGCGATCGTGGTCCTCAAGCTGCTAACGTTGTTCGTCTGTAAGCATAAATCGAATTAATGTGAGAAGGGCGTTTCCGGATTCACGGAAATGCCCTTTTGCTTGTTAGAAAGTATTATGTTAATCCAACCATGGCTTCCACTGTCGCTAAGGCTTGGCGATAGTGGAAGCCATGGTTTTCACAGAGTGCTTACTAGAGAGTAATAGAGCCGATTGTTATCAGAGAAGAGAGTTATATGGAAAGTATCACCGGGTTAAACTAAGAATAATGGAAAATTTAAAAGAACAGTTAAAAAGGAGAAATTATTATAATGTTAACATTTAAGGAGATGGGTTTAAGCCCTCTCGTAACTCAAGCCACCATCAATATGGGCTTTGAGGAAGCTACACCTATTCAAGAAAAAACCATACCGGTAGTAATGGACGGTAAAGACGTCATTGGTCAAGCTCAAACAGGTACAGGAAAAACCGCAGCCTTTGGTATACCCTTAATAGAAAGAATAGAAAAAGCTGCAGAACAGATCAAAGGTCTGATCATTACTCCTACTCGAGAGTTAGCCGTTCAAGTAGCTGAGGAGATAAATAGAATTGGTCAGTACAAAGGTGTTAAGGGCTTGCCTATTTATGGTGGGCAAGACATTAACCGACAGATTAGGGCGTTGAAGAACAGACCACAAATCATTGTGGGAACCCCGGGACGTTTAATGGATCATATGAGAAGACGTACAATCCGTTTACAACAATTAGAAATGGTTATCCTTGATGAAGCAGATGAAATGCTGAATATGGGATTCAGAGAGGATATTGAAACTATCCTGCAAGAAGTTCCTGAAGAATGTCAGACCTTACTTTTTTCAGCTACCATGCCTAAAGCCATTCAAGAGCTGGCACAGCGTTTTATGAATAACCCTGAATTTATCAGAATAGAGGCTAAGGAAGTTACTGTTCCCAATGTCGAACAAAATTATCTTGAAGTGCAGGAAAAACAAAAATTTGATGTATTGTGCCGTTTACTGGATATACAATCACCTGATTTAGCTATTGTTTTTGGCAGAACTAAGCGACGGGTAGACGAGCTTTATGAAGCTTTGAATAAAAGAGGATATTCTGCCGAGGGAATCCATGGTGATTTAACCCAGGAAAGGCGGAATAGAGTGCTGAATCGCTTTAAGGAAGGCGCTGTAGAAATACTTGTAGCCACAGATGTAGCTGCTCGGGGATTAGATATAAGTGGAGTAACTCATGTTTATAATTTTGATATTCCCCAGGACCCTGAAAGCTACGTTCATCGCATTGGTCGTACAGGAAGAGCAGGACAATCGGGTAGTGCTACCACTTTTGTAACCTCACGGGAAATAGGCCATCTGAGGTTAATTGAAAAACTTACTAAAAGAAAAATGGTGCGTCAACCTATCCCTACAGTAAGCGAAGCTATAAAAGGCCAACAACGCATAGCGATAGATAAATTAATGGAAACGGTGGAAGAGGGAGATATTCTCCAATATAGAGAAGCTGCCCAAGGATTGTTGGAAGTAAATGATTCTGTTGCCCTTTTATCTGCTGCGTTAAAATTATTGACCAAAGAACCAGACACTACTCCGGTACAAATTACTGACGAAGCTCCTATGCGCATAAAAAAACAACCTAAAGAAAAGCGGGGGCAAGGTGGTTCACATAGGAAACGCAGCAATGCCAACAATAGACCATACAATAAAAGGCCCAAAAGATCCAAGAAGCATCCTAAATTTCATGAATAAGTAGAGATAATAATTAAATATCTTTCAATAATCGAGTAGGAGGTAGATAATTATTTTATCTACCGACCTCTCCCACCACCATACGTACCGTTCGGTATATGGCGGTTCGTCATGAATTAATGTATTAGATAATAACGTTCAGATATACTTTTAAATCCGAGATTTGCAAA